>NZ_NMPS01000191.1:0-43686 GCF_002261125.1 Siphonobacter sp. BAB-5385
AAGGGGTTCAATCTGAATAGCCCCGTATGCAATACGGGGATACGATCAACCCGGCAGGCACAGCATACCCCGGAAGAGGTTTAACTTGAATAGCACCGTATGAAATGCAGGTAACAAACCGTATTACTACTGAAACTATACTCGCCAACCCATAACTCCGTACGAACCCAAACTACCCAGGCATTCCCCTATCAAACATCAAACCACTTCAAACACAGTTCTTCAAACCTTCACTTCAACACTTCCAGATCATTCAGCTCCGGACCACCGCCGTGATTGGCCGAACCCGCTCCGATGTAAATTTTGCCCTTATAAACCACCGCCTGCGTCGCATGACGTCCTTTTTTTAATGTAGGACCTTTCGTCCAGGTATTGGTTTTGGGGTCCAGAATTTCGGCTTCGTTGTGAGCCAGTACCTGCGGACTTTCGCCGCCGATCACCCAAACCTTGCCCTGGTGCGTTACGGCCGTACCACCCGCCCGTTGTGTGGGAATGTTGGAGGTAGCGGGTAGGGTCTCCCACGTGCCTTTTTTGAAGTCGTATACATCCACTTCGGCAATGGTTGTTTCCAGAACTTTGTTAATCCGGGCCGTGGAGTTCCGACCACCCGCCAGATACATCTTGTCTCCCACGACCGCCGCCGCAATGTGGTCGCGGGTACGGGGGGCGTCGGCGAGTTTTTTCCAGGTATCCGTCTTCGGATCGTACTCATCCAGCCAGGCTACGTGTCCGTCGTAATGTCCATCCATGATGCCGCAGCTCAGGTAGATTTTATTTCGGTATACCACCACGCCCGTCGAACCCCGTAGCCGATCCTTGGGAATCGCCGGCCCTTTTCGCCACTCCCCTTTCGTAGGGTTGTAGATATAGATGTTGGGGATGGGCGTCTCGTGGGGAAATTTCCCTTCAAAGGCTCCCATCACGTAGATTTCACCGTTGTAGGTGATTGCCTGAAAATGATGCATCTCCAGAGGTGGCGACGGCAGGCGTTGCCAGACCAGCGTATTTAGGTTGAGGGCCTCCAGGGGCCGCGTACCCCGGCCACCGATGGCGTACAAACTATCCCCAACCAGCGTTGCCGCACTTTCGTGACGCGTTGCACACGTGTTTTGCGTGAGTACGGACTGCCATTCCTGTGCCTGAGCCGCCAGTCCCAGCAGGATCAAAGCTCCACTGTATAGCATTTTCATAGGTAGATCCATGAAGAGTGTGAACCGAAAAGACTACAAACGCCGAATCTTAATATCCCGTAACCAGACTTTTTGCCCGTGGTGCTGAAACATGAGTAGTCCATCCGTAGAGGTGGCAAACTTGGGATTACTCGAAAACTTGCTCTTGCGAATCAGCTCCTGTAAATCCTTCGAGCCAATTTCGTAGGTCACCACTTTTTCACCATTCAGCCAGTGCTCCACGTGATTCTTATTGACAATAAGCCGGGCATCGTTATACGTCCCTACGGGTCGAAGCTTTTTGTTCGTAGGCGTAATCAGATCATACAGAGAACCCGCCGAGCGTTTGGGCTCTTTGTCGTTGAAATTAATGTCGTCGAGAATCTGCATTTCGAAATTATCCAGCCAATTTGGACTGTTGCCATTTCCGGCCTGACTCGCGGCATCTTCTTTCATGTAATAAAAAACGCCGCTGTTACCTGCTTCCGACACTTTCCACTGAAAGGCCAGCTCGAAATCCTTGAATGATTCTTTGGTCACCAGATCAATGTTCGGTACGCCCGTTTGCGTTACTAGGGCCCCTTCTTCCACTTTCCAGGCATCCGTTGGGAAGGTTTGCATCCGGTATCCCCGCAGAGCCGCGGTTGATTTGCCATCGAACAAATAGATCCAGGTGGGCTTGGGCTTGGAAGCCGTACATACAGCCAACATGAGCAGGCTAAGGATTACTTTTTTCATGCGTTAAAACAGGATTTAGAGTGTGATTCAAAGGTACTCGCTTCTAGGATTCTTCGTTCAGGATTTGCTGAAAAGTCTGGGCGTCTTCGACCATGTGTCTATTATTGAAAAAGACGTAGGCCGGTCCTTCTTCGGGCAGCAATTCCTTCAGTTCACATAGTTCCTGCTCCTCGTACTGGTACCGCCAGCCCTCCCGTCCGTGCAAGCGAAAGTAAGCGGTTTCGGGCGTTGTTGTCTGCTGAACAAAAGGATCAACTGCGTGCCAAAGGTGCAGATCCTCGCACAAGCCTTCCACTACGTCCCATTCCCAGTCACCCCGGGGTTCCCAGGCCAGATGTAGTGTACCCCGATCCAGTTCCGAAAAAAAGCGTTGCAGCTGATGCACGTTTTCCGGCGTTTGTCGAAAGCTGGCCGGGCATTGAAACAGTACGACGCGAGCCCCCAGGGCCTCCGCACAGGCACGGGTCGTTTGCCAGGCCTCTTCGACAATGGCCGTGGGCCGAAAGGCACCCGCCTCTTGTTTCTCCTGATCCGTGAGTTTTCGTTTGAGTCGTTTGTAGGTCGGACTTTTCGCTTCGTGCGTAATGAGCTGCCAGGCTTTCAGCGTAAACTCGAAAGGGGCGGGTACTTCCTGCCGCCAGCGTTCGAGCGTACGCAGCTGCGGAGGCTGATAAAACGTATGTTGAACTTCCACACAGGAGAGTTTTTGAACGTATTCAGTTTTGGTACTATTGAATCCACAGGTTCCCACGTGAACGTTTTTCATAATCATCCATATAGTCAACGTATAGGGTAGTAACGAAAAACGTTCCATTCGGTTTTAATTCCGTTTTATCGGCTGGTAACAAAAAAATAATTTGGCCCGTTAGCCACGTGTCGCCAGTTTTGTGGGCATTCTTTCGTTACCAGCGTTCGAAAATTCGTTTCCCATTTTACCTGCCTGATTGATCCATGGATTCCAGAAGAGATTTTCTAAAAAAAGCAGCCTTATTATCCAGTGCAGCCGGACTGGCAGGATTGCTCCCCGCTTCCATTCAGAAAGCTTTTGCCATCGATCCCGAAGCCGGTACTACGTTTCTGGATGCCGAGCACGTGGTAATTCTCATGCAGGAAAACCGTTCGTTTGACCATACCTACGGCACTCTTCAGGGCGTACGGGGTTTTAACGATCCACGGGCCATAGAGCAGCCCAATCGTAAGAAAGTATGGTTTCAAACAAACGCGAAGGGGGAAACGTACGCTCCGTTCCGGCTAAACATGAAAGATACCAAAGCTACCTGGATGAGTTCGCTACCGCATTCCTGGGAAAATCAGGTGGATGCGTTTAATGGCGGTCTCATGGATGGGTGGCTGGAAGCCAAGAAATCGGGGCACAAGGATTACGCCGATATGCCCCTCACGCTCGGCTATTACAATCGCGAGGATCTACCCTTTTATTACGCTTTGGCCGATGCCTTTACGGTTTGTGATCAGAATTTCTGTTCGTCGCTGACGGGTACTACACCCAACCGCTTGTACCTCTGGACGGGCACCCTCCGCGATCCCCGCGACCCGAAAGCCCAGGCCAATGTTCGGAACGAAAACGTTGATTACGAGGATGAAGTAAGCTGGAAAACCTTTCCCGAACGTCTGGAGGATGAAGGGATTTCCTGGAAAGTATACCAGAATGAGATTAGCCTTTCGACGGGCCTGGAAGGCGAGGAAGATAGCTGGCTGGCCAATTTCACCGACAATCCGCTGGAGTGGTTTTCGCAATTCCGCGTACGTTTTCATCCGGCCTACCGCACTTATATTCAAAAACAGGTAACGGTTTTACCGGAGAAAATAAAGACACTGGAAGAAAGTCTGCGTAAACTGGAAACGAGCGATCCCACCTACGAAAAGACGAAACGTACGCTGGATTCTTATAAGAAACGGCTGCAAACGTTTCAGTCTGACCTGAAACAGTATACGCCCGAGGCCTTTACCAAGCTTTCAGCGAAAGAAAAAAATCTGCATCAGCGGGCGTATACCACGAATGTTAACGATCCGGACTACCACCAACTGACGACACTGAGCTACGAAGAAGCAGGGCAGCAACGTAATGTCCGCGTACCAAAGGGCGATGTTCTGCATCAGTTTCGCAGCGATGTCAAGAACAAAACGCTGCCGACGGTTTCCTGGGTAGTGGCTCCGGAAAACTTCTCCGATCACCCGAGTGCTCCCTGGTACGGGGCCTGGTACCTCTCGGAAATGCTCGACATTCTGACGCAGGACCCGGAAGTCTGGAAGAAAACCATTTTTATACTGGCGTATGACGAAAACGACGGCTACTTCGATCACGTACCGCCCTTCATTCCCGCCCATCCCGATCAGCCCGAAAGTGGCCGGACGAGTGCGGGTATTGATACCCGACTGGAATTCGTGACAGCCGAGCAGGAAGCTTCCCGCAAGGAGCACGGCCGGACGGGCCCGATTGGCCTGGGTTTCCGCGTACCGCTGGTGATTGCTTCGCCCTGGAGCCGGGGCGGTTACGTGTGTTCGGAGGTATTCGATCATACGTCCGTCGTACAGTTCCTGGAAAAATTTGTCAGTCATAAACGCGGTAAAACGCTTAGGGAAACGAACATCAGCGACTGGCGACGGACCGTATGCGGGGATCTGACTTCGGCGTTCCGTCCGTATGCGGGTGAAAAATGACGCTTCCCACCTTCGTATCCCGCGATCCCTTCGTTCAGTCCATTCATCAAGCTCAGTTCAAGCCGTTGCCGACGGGTTACAAGGCCTTATCTACGGAAGATCTCCGTCAACCTGCGACCGTCTTACCCCAGCAGGAAAAAGGGGTACGCCCTTCGTGTGCTCTGCCCTACGAGCTATACGCCGATGTAGTACCTTCGAAGCAAAGCCTTCAGCTCGTTCTTTCGGCGAAAAACAAATTGAAAGGCTCTACGGGTGCCCCTTTTCAGGTGCATGAACAAAGCGAAGGTGCTTTGAAAATCCGCTCGTACACGGTAACGGCGGGTGATACCTTACAAGATTCCTTTCCGGTCGAGGCTCAGCTTAAGGTATACGGTCCGAACGGTTTTTACCGGGAATTCAGCGGGGAGTCATTGATTCAGGTTTCCTGCGACTACCAGCGAAACCGACAGAAGCAATATACGGGCCAACTCGTACTACGCATTCAAAATCTTAACCCTACGGAAGATTGTCCGGTAAGCATTACCGATGAGTCGTACGGAAATCAGGCTATTTCGAAAACACTGGCCCGAGCCGGACAACCGGGTGATCGAACGGAACTGGTGATTGATTTACAGAAAAGTCATCAGTGGTATGATCTCAGCGTAAAAGGGGGTGATTCGGTGTATCGGTACGCGGGCCGGGTAGAAACGGGCAAGGCCGGGTATACGGATCCTTTGCTGGGTTAGTTTTCGGCCAATTTATTTTCCCCGTATTTCATGCGGGGCTATTCAGGTTAAACCCCTCCGGGGTTAGAGTATTTAGTTGAAAAAGAGGGAGGTAATGGGTGCAGGTTTCCAAACCTCTACCCACCATTGGGCCGTTTCCAACTGCCACCGCTCCGGCATTCCCCGCATGGCATGCGGGTCTAATTACATTAAACCCCTTCGGGGTTATTTAGCAATAGACACACACAAGAGCAATTATTACGCGAGAAATCCAGTAAATAGAGTGAAGCGATTTCTCCGTACATTCGGGTTCTATACATGCTCGAATGATGGAATCGATCGGACGCCGCATTACTGCTGCCCCTGAACTGACCGACCTGATCGGTCATTACTACGAAATTCAGACACCATCGGGGTTTGATCCGCAGGTCTATCATCTGTCTCCGTCGCTGGAAATGATGCTGGCGTTCAATTTCGGTCCACCGATACGATTTTCGTTTGGTAGCCAGTTGGATCGATCCATTCAGAAAATTTTTATTCTGGGTCCGTTACGTCATATGCTGACGTATGAGTTGAGGGCCAACGCCGATCTTCTGATTGTTAATTTTACCCATAACGGTTTTTATCGGCTCCTGTCTCAATCGATGCAAAACCTAAATCTGGAAGAATGGTCTGAATCGAAGCTTCTGGCCCAAACGCAGCAACTCGAAGAACTTTGGCAGAAACTGGCTTCGTTTTCCGACACGCATCAGCGGACTGAATACCTCAATTCTTATTTAGTTTCACGCCTGACACCCGACGAAGCCGAAGCAGTGCCTTTACTCACGCACGCAGCGGCTTTTCATTCGCCCGTGGTAAGTCCGGTAAAAATCATCGCCGCAGAAACGAACCGGACTGAGCGTACCGTACAGTTACGCTTCAAAAAATACGTAGGTTATTCGCCGAAAGAACTGCTGCGGTTTCTTCGTTTCAAGGAAGTCCTGCATACGCTAACGAACCGATCAGAGGCATCCGTCAACTGGTTTGAATTGATTGAACAGTACGGCTATCACGATCAAAGTCATCTCATTAAAGATTTCCAGTACTACACGGGTGTTTCGCCCCGGCAATTTCTGAAACTCAGCGATGCGTTTTGTAGCAGTAGGGATTAGAAATATTTTACAGGCTGTTTATTGGCCAAGCCTAGATTCCTGCACCCGTTTCCCTCTCTTCAAGCATACCTCCTAACCCCGAAGGGGTTCAACGTGATTAGCCCCGTATGCAATACGGGGAATGCCGGAGCGGTGGCAGTTGGAAAGGGCCCAATGGTGAGTACAGGTTTGGAAACCTGTACCAGTTACCTCCCTCCTTTTCAAACACCCACAACCCCGAAGGGGTTTAACCTGAATAACCCCGTATGAAATGCGGGGAAACGACACACGCATTACCTCCTGTCACGATGCTTCCAACAGAATGAACCCAATAAAAAAGGCTCCAACCCTTGCGGAATTGAAGCCTTTCGATAGTAAAAATGGTGTTTAGTATAATTGATTAAATAACCATTTGAAGGTTCCGTGCGACTGAGCCCGGAACGTAATTTCCGGTCCGAAGGCGTATAGTTTTCCCTGGCCCACTTTGGCTTCAAACGCGGCTACGCCATCCTGCAGATAGGCTTCACCCCAGGCCCAGCCACTGCGTAAAGGTTTATTGTTGGGAAACCACGCTAACGGCGTCAATTGACCTTTGGCGACCGCTTCCGAACTCAGATGAAAGACGGGGCTATTGTCAAAATATACATCGGCCTGACCGGGCAATCCCCAGCTGGCTTTCGCTGAAGAATCGACACTGACCCGCAGAATACTGCCGGGTACGTAGTATTTTCCACTAGGTAATTCACGTTCTTCACCCGTAGCGGTCAGCTCGGACAAGGCACTGCGTACCGGTAACCCGAGGTGATAGGCCAGGTTCGTGCTCGAACCAATTGTGACTACTTTTCCGCCTGCTTCGAGGAACGCTTTCAGTGGAGCGATGGATTGGCTGGCCGTAATCCGTCCCATGGTAGGATGAAACTCAGACGGAATCTCCTCTTCTTTCGTTTCCGTCCGGAAAGCGGCGTAGGGATCATTATCCGCTCCGCGATACACTGGAATGGCCCGGGTTACGAATACGATGACGTCATACTTGTTCTTCAAATTACCCGCGTCAATCTCCTTCGAATAAACGACGTTACAGGGAAAATGATACTGCTCCATCAACCAGCGTACCCAGCCCGAGGGCATCGAGCCGCCGTACGTATCCCACAAGGCAACGCGTAGGGGTTTTACTTTTTCCATCGCCTGCGTCGGTTTTTTGGAAAGCCCCGTCACTCGCAGTCCAGCACTTTGAGCAACCTGATCCAGCGTCGCCTTGGCTTTGGCACTGGCGGGTACGTAAAAATTACCCATCTCCGATCCCTGCGTAATCCGGAATACTTCCACACCCGCTTTCTGAAGATCATTCACGGCCAGGAACGCGTCATTCATTTTCGTACTCAGCACGTACCCCCCGGAACCCGCGGCTACTTTGGCTGGAATCGTTTGTAATTCTCCGTAGGGCAGGCGTTGGAACGGTCCGTCAAAACCTTCCAGCATGCGGTCAAAGGTGACGCCCATCTGATACGCCAGCGTCCATCCAGCGGCATCGTACGGACGAATCGGAGGGCCACCGGGATACTGGAAGTCATTGGGGTAGTTTTGGGGTTCAAACATGTCAATGATGTGTGGACGGAAAGCCTGAGCCGTTTTCACGATGAACGAACCCGCTGGATACTTCTTCCCGGCAACGGTGAAATCTGCCGTTGCTTTTTCTACACCAATGCCGGTACGGATGAGGGCATTGACGAATTTGGTTGCCGTAGCAAAATCGGCCTGGTTGGCAGGAATAATGTATCCCCGCGGATCGCGTAAGAGCGGTTCCCGCATGACGCTTTCGTAAAATTTAAGCGGCATTCCCGCACTCCGCGACCCCCAACCCATGGGATCTGCGGCAGCGGCCGCTACGCCGCCCCCGCGAGCCCCACGGGTCTTGGCCTGGTCGGCCTGGTAGGCCGTATTAATCGCTTCAATACGTTTAGGGTACGGCGTCCAGTAATCGGAGCTGCCCCGCTCGATGGAGTTTTTCCCCATCGAATAAATGTTATACAGCAGGTGATCGCTGTTGCGGGCGGCGTAATCCAGTACGGCGAAGTTCAGCGAAACCGAATAGTCGATGGATTGCTTGAAATGCCACTTCTGCGGCGTGACGGGGTTGGGCGTATTGTTATTGGGGATCAATCGACTAGGTACTAGCGGTACCTCTTCGGGCGTTGGGCCGCCGATGATTTCCGTCAGCAAACCAATCATGTTGTGAAAGTGGGTCGTCGTCCGTAAGCCACCGTTGTACCAGGTTGAAAAGCTTGATCCATTCAGGCGGGTAAAGCCGGGCTTTTTCTCGGCGTTCAGGCGGTTGTACATCGCCGCACCCAAGGCATCAATACCCGTTACCATCATCGGATCAAAGACGTAGTTGAAGGGATCGCGGTACGGTGGACCCGCTAAAACCGACCCCGCCGGACCCCGTTGGTGGTGGTTGTACATGATTTGCGGAATCCACTCTACGAATAACTGCCGACCTACGTTTTGCGATTCTTTCATGTTGAGCATGAAATAATCACGGTTGTTGTCGTGACCGATGTACTTATGGTACAGCCGGGGAATGGTTTCCATTTTGCGTTTTGTTGGATCTTTTTCCCGCATGTACCAGTTGGCCACCAGTTCCTGCCCGTCGGGATTGATGTGCGTAAAGAGAATCACCACATTATCCAGAATTCGCTTGGTTTCAGCATCGGTACGCGTTGTGACCTGATACAATGTTTCGATGAGCTGATGCGTAGCGACCATTTCCGTCGAGTGAATGCCGCCGTCGATCCATACAATGGCTTTTCCTTCCGCGGCCATCGCCCGGGCCTGCTCCTCACTCAGTCCTTCGGCACGAGCCATTTTGGTGGAGATTTCCTTATACCGATCCAGCTTTTTATGGTTGTCTGCGGACGTTACAATCATCATGATCTGATCGCGGCCTTCTTCAGTCTTGCCAATAACCTGTAGCTTCACCAGATTGGGTACGGCCTGAGCCACTTTCTTGAAATACGCCTCCGTTTGCGTGTAATTGGCCAAGTGATAATCATCGCCAATGGCAAAACCAAAATGTTCTTTAGGCGTCGGCACCTGAGCCCTGCTCACGTGCACGCTTACGCAAACCAAGATGAAAATCAGACGTTTAAACATAGGCTAGTGATCAATTAGATGCGTTGATTGTTTAGCGTTTGGTACAAGCTTTGAAGAATAGGTACTTATTTACTGGTTTTTGAAGCGTACACCGATCCGGCAGTCACAGGGTTCCCCCCGGGATTCGTCGCAGGCATTGTCCTGAAACTGGACGATGCGTTTTCCATTCTGCATCGTCAGGATGAACTTGAAGAGAAAATAATCATTAACGGCCACCTTACTCAGGTCGGTGTTGGTAATCTGAGCCAGTTGCGTCGGGGTGAATCGGTAGGTCTTGGGAAACTGCGTAACCGATTCGTACAAAATATCCGTTTTGGCCACCGTACTCGGTAAGGGAAACTGCCGTTCCGTGGGCTGTACCCCGGCCAGGGATAGCGTGATGGGATACGCCGGCGGACTCGATTCCCGCTTGTTATAGCTCACGTATACATCAATGGACTGTACCGGGCTATCCCCAATGTTATTCGCATCCAGGGTCCATTCGAATACTTGACTGGTAGCGAAGTTGGGATCTTTCAGGTTGAAAAAGGAAACCTTGGCCGTCTGCACCGTCGGTAAAGCGGATGTCTGCAAATTCAGCGTAGCCTTGGGCGTGGCCGTAGTCGTATAGTTTTCCCAATCGTAATCGACGGTTTTGCAGGAAGCCAAAGCCGCGAGCGTCGTCAGGATTGCGTGAATCAGGTATTTGTTCATAGAATATGGTTTCATCAAATGCCGTTTATTACTGGAGTTTAAACGTTTCAGCGGTTTATAAAAGCGTCAAATGAAGGGTCGTTAGGGGTTTGCTTCGTTTTCTAAATAGGTCCTTGTAAATAGATCAGGACTTGTCCTTGAGCGACGGCTGACTAGTAGCCCCTAAGCATTCCATGCGAACCAAAAGATCAACCTATTATATGATCAGCTTATTTTAGCCCAATAAGCCTTTCAAACCCTACTTATCCCAAAACACCGGCGTTAGCTGCTGAGCCCGTTGCACGGCATCCCGATTGGCGATCACCGAAGCATTGGAGGTCATTTCTGTTTCGGAATAGTAGAAGCGGAAGGGGAACGTATCCAGGGGCGACACCAGATCTTCGAGCTGCGGTAGACCCGTCCGGCGGTAATCGTTGTAGGCTTCAACACCGTTGCCGTACAGGGCAATCCATTTTTGCATCATCAGTAATTGCATCTTCCCCGCGGCATCAGCGGCATCGTACTGCTGACCCAAGCGGGTAATAAAGCCCGTGATGGTAGCCGCCGGAATGGCGTTTCCTTTATTACTGGCCGAAAGCGTACTGACGCTCGTGAGTTGAGCCGTTACGGCATCAAGCAACAGTTTGCGGGCATCTTCGCCCGTATTCAGCGTCAGGGCCGCTTCCGCCCGGATGAAGTTGACCATGGCATTGGTAATCAGCGGCAGAATACCCGCCCCCGTTCCATCGCCCGACGTAAACAAGGCAATCCGGAAAGAATTGGCCGTTGTACCAGCACTGGCTCCTTCGTTGTTCAACAACTGATTGGCGGAAGTCAATGTCGCAATGGTCCCGTTGTCGTACAAACCCGCGGCGGGGTAAATGCCGGAAATAGCCCGCGTACTGTGGTCGGCGGGGGAAGCCGCTCCATCGCCCGGATACCGTCCGTAGTACCCATCGCCGTTGGTGGCGTTGGCCAGACCAGCATTGGACCGCATCCGGAATACGTAGTACCGCAAACGAGGATCATCCTGTTGCTTGAGGCGGTTAATTAAGGTCATACTCATATAACCACTCCGACTGGTATTGTACGAATTGATGTACCAGGGATGGCGGGAGTTGGGCGTCACGTTGCTACCGTAGCGGAAGGTGAAATCATGAGCATTCTGCGTCATGAGCGGGACACCGCTGCTGAGCAGCGTCCGAATGCCCTGCTCGGCCCGGGCGGGGTCAGCCAGACGAATCTGATTGAACATTTTCAGTTTCAGCGAATGAGCCATGCGTTGCCAGCGTTCCTTCGAGCCCTGGTAAAACAAATCAGCACTGCTCGTAACCGTAAAGCCTTTTTCCATGTCAGCCAGGGCCTCGTCAATCAGCGTGAAGAGGCTGTTGTAAATATCCTGTCCCTTATCAAAAACCGGATCGGTATAGCTTCCACCCGCCTGCGTATAGGGAATGTTGCCCCATACGTCCACCATGATGCTGTAGAGATAGGCTTTCTGTAGTTTCGCGATGCTGACGTAGCCCCACTGTTGCTGCTCGGTACCGGTCTTAATGATCGTCTCCAGATCGGGAATGGCCCCGGTGTAGAAGCCGGACCAGGACGAAGAAAAGGTGCCCCCCGACTGATCCCAGCGGTTCAGGTTTCCCGAGCCCCAGTGCTGAACCACGGCTGAACCCCCACTGTTGATGCCCGTAAAATTGCCCGCAATCGATACCTGGGTACCCGATAATAACAGGCTCAGGTTAGGTTCCGTCGGGTTATTAGGGTCGCCATTAATGTCAACAAATTTCTTGCAGGCACTCGTCGTGAGGATCAACACAAAAGCGACTAAAAGCGAGATAGGACGATGCGTTCCGTTCATGATACCTGTGGTTTGCATTACGTTAAAAACTGGCTCTCAGGTTAACACCGAATCGGCGGGTGGTGGGTACGCCGAGTGAATCGAAGCCCGCGTTATTCGCCGCTCCCGTACTTACTTCCGGATCGTAATTCATGTACTTCGGGGTGTTGGGAGCCTTGTACCAGAGATTCCGACCACTCAGGGAAATGGATACGGAGCCAAAGGGCGTTTTTTGCAGGATATTGGAGGGAAGCTGATAGCCTAGCGACAGCTCCCGCAACCGAAATACGGTCGCGTCGAACACGTAGCCCTCGCCAATTCCCCCCGGACCGTAGCCACCACTGAAGAAGTAGTCGATGACCGTCAGGGCCGTGTTATTGGGAATTTTATTGCCGCTTTCATCCAGGATGGGTTCCAGCGTATTCACGTTGCCGAGTACACCCGGTCCGACCCAGAGCGTTTCGCGGTTTTCGGTATCACGCGTTACGCCCCGCGACAGGGCATTCCCGATGTTGGTCGAGTAAATCGCTCCACCCTGTTTCCAGTCAAAGAGTACATCAAACGTGATGCGTTTGTACGAAAAGCTGTTGTTCAGGCCCACAATGAATTTGGGATTGGGATTACCAATGGGTCCGCTCGTGGCCGCCGCAATGGGCTTGGCCGTCTGGGGATTCACCAAAATGTTCCCCTCGTTATCGCGGGCGTATCGACTGCCGTATATCTGCCCGTAGGGTTGTCCGGCGATGTGGATATTGTTTCCGTACACCAATTGAGCAAAGCCGCCCAGATCATCCACGTTATTTCGGTTACGGGTGAAGTTGGCGTTGATATTCCAGCGGAAACCCGAAGCCAGCGATACGGGCGTTGCACTGATTCCCAGTTCAATTCCCTTGTTGGAGGTTTGCCCGAGATTAATGATGCGATCCGTGAAACCCGTCGATGGAGCTGACTTTACGGTAAAAATCTGCGAGGTACTACGTTTGTGGTAATACGTCAGATCAATGGAAAGGCGGTTGTTAAAGAACTGTAGCTCGGTACCGGCTTCAAATTCTGTGATGAACTCCGGCTTCAATCGGGCGTTGGACAACACGTCGCCCAGCGTCATGGTACTCACATTGGATTGGACCGGATTGGAAAAGGGAGCGTCCAGATCCCCCGCACTCGCGTTGGCGTTAAACACATTCACGGTCTGGTACGGCTGAGCTTCATTCCCCACCTGTGTATAGCCCACGCGAACTTTACCGCAATTCAGGATGGGACTATTGAGTCCGAAGGCTTCGGTAAAGATGAACGAACCGTTTACACCTCCATACAGGTAGCTGCGGTTTTCCGGCGGCAGCGTGGAGGATACGTCATTCCGCCCCACGATATTGAGTGAAGCAAAGCCCTTGTAATCCAGCGTTATATCTGTAAAAAACGCGTAAAACCGCTGCCGGATCATCGCCCGATTATTAGGCAGCGTTCCCAGGGTAATCGTGGAAGTATTGTTGATGTTATTGATTCCAGCCGTGATGATATTGGTACCGACAAAGGCCGAGCGGTCGGTCATCCGCTGGTTGATGTTATTGCCGAAAATGGCCCGTAGTGAAAAATCCTGTTTAATGGTTTTCGTGATCGTCACCAGTAAGGTATTGTCCAACTCCTGCCGGTAGATATTATCCGTATTGATGGTACCGTTGGCGTATACCGACGAGCCCTTACCCAGTACACTCACCCGGCGATCCGTGTAGGCGTTGAAACCCGCTGTATTCTGAATATTCAGCCAGCTTAAGGGGTCAAAACCGAGTACAAAGTTTCCGTAGTACCGGTCCACGTTACTGGTCGCCGGACTGTGTCGGATGGACCAGTAGGGATTGTCAACCCCCGCGTAATCGTACACATTGGCTCCAGTGTTGGGATTTTCGTAGGGGTAACCCGTCAGATCATAGCTCGTCGGCAAATAATACATCGTGCTCATAATGGAACCGCTACCCCCAATTGGGGGCGATTTCTGATCCGTCATGACGTAATTGATGGTTCCACGCACATAAAATTTGTTATCCAGCCGGGCATTTCCACCTACGTTGATGGACGTACGGGCAATCTCATTACCCGGAACAATGCCCTGGTTGGTCGTACGGCTCAGGCCTACCGTAAAGTTTCCTTTTTCGCTACCGCTGTTTACCGTCAATGCATTTTCGTAGACGGAGCCGGTACGGAAGAAATCCCGCTGGTTTTTTCCCGCGTACGAACGGTAGGGTACCTGGACGGGAGTCACCCCATCGGCTTCATAAAACTGCGGAAAATCGGCGGCTGAAAAACCAGCCCGGGCCAGTGGATGCGGAATCGTCGCCCGCGTACTGTAGGCCGAACCCGATGAACCATATACGGCACTTCGGTAATCGCCGTTGGTTCCCTGCCCGTATAATTGCTGATACTCGGGTAATCCGGCGATCGTTTCGGCGGAATAAGAGGTGTTGTACGTGATTTCTGTACCCTTCCGGCTCTTTTTAGCCGAAGCTTTCGTGGTAATGATGATGGCCCCGTTCGCCGCCCGCGATCCGTAGAGGGCCGCCGCGGCGGCTCCTTTCAGTACGGTCATACTCTGGATGTTGTTGGGGTCAATGTCGAAGGCCCGACTGGCCGTACTCTGGTTGCTCTGCGTCTGGTTGTTGCCGGTTACCGGGGCAAACGTCGAATTATCGAAGGGTACCCCATCGACGACGTACAGCGGCTGGTTGTTATTGCCCAGCGACGAATTTCCCCGAATCGTAATATTCGTGGCTCCGCCCGCCACACCGCCCCCACCCTGGACGTTTACCCCGGCTACTTTTCCGGCCAGGGCCCGTACGGGATCGGGTTCGTTTTTCTGGGCCAGATCGGTCGTGCTGAGCGTACTGACCGAGTAGCCCAGAGCGTTGGCCTTCCGTTCGATACCAGCGGCCGTCACCACTACTTCCGTCAATTGTTTGGTCTCATTTTCCAGAACGACATCAATAGTGGTTTTTCCCGCTATGTCCAATTCCTGACTGGCATAACCAATAAACGAAAACACCAGAACGCTGGTCTCGCTGGGGGCCGTAATCAGGTATTCGCCCTGGGCATTCGTCACGGCTCCGATGCCCGTTCCTTTCACCCGCACGTTTACGCCGGGCAATTCGGTACCATCTTTGGCGGTTACTTTTCCTTTTACCTTGATTTCGGCTTTCGAAGTTTTTTTAGACTCCACCGATTCCCGAATCCGCTCGGAAATGATATAGGTCTCGCCGATTTTTTCATACGTCAGGTTGAGGGGTGAGAGTACCTGCTGCAAATTTTCTTCCAGACTACGTTTACCAGTACCAACGGTTGCCTGTATACGTTTGTCCTGCACCAGCTTCTTCTGGTAGGCAAACTGTACATGGTACTTCTTTTCCAGTTGCTGAAAAACTTCCGTTAGCCCTTTTGTAGCCGGGGTGGCGGGCCGGGGCCGCTCTTCCCTTTCGGCCTCCGCTCGGGCAAAGTACGCCGGGGTTTGTCCCGCAGCCGAACAAACGATCCCGGTTATCAGTAATCCGACTAATCCGCTGCTCTTCCTTCGTAGTAGTAATCCCATAGGTAGCCATTGGTTTGCGAAATGAGAATGGTCGTACTTCAGCGGTAAGACAAGCGTACCCCAGGACTAAGGTCCCCCTGCCATTAAAGATTTTTCATTTTATTTAATAGGTTATACTCTTTGTTTATATAATACAAATTTTGATAAAATACAAAAATGCAAAATATTATTTCGAAAGACCGTTTGTAGTCATTACAGAAAAAGGCCGTTGCAGCGTAGTACTGCAACGGCCTTTTTGATCCCTAGACGTTTTTTATTCAGTCGGAACGGCCATCCCACTGGCTTCGCGAATGGTCACCAACCCTTTTCGCTGGATAATCTCCACATCGAGCGTACGGGCCAGAATTTTCAGTACCTGCCCCAGATCCTTTTGCGAAAGTTTGCCGGTGAATTTAAGATGATCGAGATGATCCTGAATCACGACGTGGATGTCGTAATATGCCTCTAGTACACGGGCAATTTCGGTAAGCGTAGCATCGTCAAACACGAACAGTTCGTTCTTCCAGGACAGCCATACGTCTCCTTTCGCGGACTGAACGGTAAGGCGTTGCTGGTCATAGGTGGCTAATTGTCCAGGCGAAAGTTCGGCGACTTGCTGTTCTTTCTTGAGGGCCACTTTTCCTTCTTCAAGAAAAATACGGGTACTGCCCTTTTGCGTGCGTATATTGAATTGCGTGCCTTTTAC
Source organism: Siphonobacter sp. BAB-5385 (assembly GCF_002261125.1). Classification (NCBI taxonomy): domain Bacteria; kingdom Pseudomonadati; phylum Bacteroidota; class Cytophagia; order Cytophagales; family Cytophagaceae; genus Siphonobacter; species Siphonobacter sp. BAB-5385. The sequence goes on from NZ_NMPS01000191.1 coordinate 16,348, forward strand.
CTCGACCGTCAGTTGATCGGGCGTTCGGACAATGAACCGGGGATGTTTTTTATTCTTGGCCACCTGAAAATACGCTTCTCCGGTCTGCATTTGCACTTCACGGGTATCACCCTGCCAGGGATCAGCGTATCGCAAGCTACTGTTTCGATTCAACCAGATCACTGAGCCATCCGACAGACTGACTTTCCGGATTCCCTGATTCTGCGTACGTACCTGCGTGTAAGGGGTGGGTACGGGCGAGCGAAAGTACGGGCGGGCATAGAAGACTCCCCCACTGACGAATGCCAGCGTAAGACAGGCGGCCCAAAGTATTTTTACTCGCGTGTGTTTCGGACGGAAGGTGACGGACTCGCTGGCTTCAATCTGCTGTTCGAGGTATGCATCCAGCACCTGTTCCAGCTCGCCTTGTTTATAGAGTTCGATGAAGGTTTCCAGTTCCGGCAAACTGGCTTTCGACTGGATGTATCGCTCGACAAGCTTCTGGCGTAAGACCTTGTTTTCTTCCATGAATTAGTAATAAGAGGGTTGATCTCCGCTTCGGAGGTTGAGGTTGCGGGGGTAAGACAAGTGAGAGCACCCGGAAGGTCCCCTTACCCGTTAAAATAATTGGGATACCGTTCCTTTTTATCCTTCGAAAAGAACCGTTGCCAGCACGCTGAATGTGATGCCCAGGTCTTTTTCGACGGCGATTTTCAATACTTTCATCGAACGTACCATGTGTTTTTTGATGATGTTGCGGGAAACGCCCAGTTCAGCGGCGACCTCCTCGTAGGAAAGCCCCTGTTGACGGCACAATTCAAAAACCCGCCGACTCTGATTCGGTAAGGTGGCGAGTACCGATTGAATAAACCGCTGGTATTCAATCGTCTGCCATTCATCATCTACAGATGCTGAGGTTTGTTCATACGTTTTAACGAAGGAACTGAGATTTTTTTCTTCCGATAAGACTTTTTTCAGAACGTTGAGACTCAGGTTTTTACCGGCCGTCAGCAGATACGATTTGAAGGCACTGATTTCCGGTAGCCGACCCCGATCTTCCCAAATCCGCAGAAATACTTCCTGACAAATGTCTTTCGTTACATCCGACGATTTCACAATGGAATACACAAAGCGGTACAGAAGCGGCCGGTAGCGGTCGTGCAATTCCGCAAAGGCTTTCGCGTGGCCTTCGGAGGCGAGCTGCAGCAGTACTTCTTCAGTCAGGAGACGCATAAGTAGAAGTATTGGTTAAGTAAGTCGTTGCAATCGGAACTAGACAACTGCCATAGCCTAGATCCTCTGAAAAGGAACTAGACTACGTTTGCTCGTACGTATACACGGGAGTCGCCTACGCTTGGGAAGGATTTTCGACGGACTCCGGTAACGTAAGGAATTAAGGTACTGAATGCGTACGATTCCAAAGGAAAGCTGCGGCTCTTGCCTGAGGGGAAGAGCTAATTAAGCAAGGAATTTGTAGAAATCAAAGGATTATATCCGAAACGATTTTAAGCGTATGTTCTATTTTATCGGGCGTATTGAAGCAGACGAGAGCAGGACCACTGCTTCGTTCGGCTCATTCGGCTTATCCTATTTTTTCCGGTATTGTCAAATCATTAGCTTCCGTAGCTGTAATAAAAACAGCCCAGAAGACCTAATGGGCGTCTTCTGGGCTGTGGCATTTTAAATATGATCAGGATTGCGGTGATAGTCGATCATCCATTGAATACCGTAGGCGTCCGTCAGCATGCCAAAGACTGTACCCCAAGATGAAGGTTCTAGCGGTACGTTTACCTTACCTCCCCTGGAAAGCCCCTCGAACAATCGCTGGGCTTCGGCCTGGCTGTCCGGCGTGAGCGTAAGGGAAATCTGGTTACCCGGAATCAGGGTATGACACATGGAATCGGGCACATTCGTACCCATCAGAATTACGCCACCCTTGCCCAGCGGCAAGGCGATGTGCATCAACTTATGCTGCTCATTTTCGGGGCATTTGTGGCTTCAGTCGTGTCTTTGAAGCGTAGTAACGTCAGAAATTCGCCACCAAATACACTTTTGTAAAAGCGAAAGGCTTCTTCGGTAGTACCGGGAAAGTTGAGATAGGGATGTGCCGTCAACATACGTAAGAAACGTTGAATAAGTAAAGGAATTTAATTTAGACTAACTGGGGAATGGAGCCTTGTATCGCCAAAGAGCAAATCATCCAACGAGTAACGTTAATTACTTTTCCCGAGCAGTTCCTGGGCAAAAGTAGGGTCTCTTCCACCGACGAGCGAGGGTAAATCCGTCCATCTGCAGGGTTGATTGCTACCAGTTTTTTCCCTAGTTTTACTCACATGAAGCACATCTCTATTCTGGTGCCGCAGGGAGCTATTTTAGGAAGTCTGGAAGGCTCCCGTCAACTGTTAACGCAGGTAAACTCGTTCGTAAAAATGCAGGAACAGTCGCCCCTGTTCAAGGTACAGCTGGTCGGTCTCTGCCGGGAAACACTAGTGAGTGGCGGCCTTTTTACCGTCCACGCCGATCACTTGCTGGAGGAAATCACGCATACGGATCTCATCATCATTCCGGCGGTAGATGGCAATATTGAAGAGGCGGTAGAAAAAATAAACGCTTCATTCCCTGGATTACGCAGCAGTATCAGCAGGGGGCGGAGGTGGCCAGTTTGTGTATGGGAGCGTTCATCCTGGCTTCGACGGGCTTGTTACGGGGGCGTAAGTGTGCCACGCACTGGATGGCGGCCAACGATTTCCGACGCATGTTCCCGGATGTCGAGCTGTTAACCGAAAAAATTATTACGGACGAACAGGGCATTTACTCCAGCGGTGGGGCCTTTTCGTACCAGAACCTGATTTTACACCTGATTGAAAAATACGCGGGTCGCGAACTGGCTATTCTTTCGGCCAAAGTTTTTGCGATTGAAATTGACCGGATCAGTCAGTCTTCGTTCATGATGTTTCAGGGGCAGAAAGATCATGAGGATGCACTGGTACGCAAGGCTCAGGACTTTATCGAATCTAATTTTACGGAACGAATCACCGTCGAACAATTATCGGATCAGTTAGCCATCAACCGCCGCAGTCTGGAACGACGCTTCAAAAAGGCGACGGGTAATACCGTCAATGAATACATGCAGCGGGTCAAAATCGAAGCCGCCAAGAAGAGTTTTGAAGTGAGCCGTAAAAACATCAATGAAGTGATGTACGACGTGGGCTACTCGGATACGAAAGCCTTTCGGGTGATTTTCAAGAAGACAACGGGCATGACGCCCCTCGATTACCGCAACAAATACAACAAACAGGCGGCGGCTTTGTAAGTAGATTCGTCTGCTTATAGTCCCCTTGAACTTCGTAAAAGACCAAGGGGACTTGCGTTGCTACCGTCCCGTATTTCCGCCAGCATTCGTTACCATTGTACTCGCCGTAAAACTGCCGGATTGGGTTCCCGCTGTATACGTTCCGCTCGTATAAAGCCCATTAAAAGTAGTGCTCGCGTTTACACTGCCTCCGCTATATACCCGGTACGACTGACCCGTTTTAAGCTTTGGACTGGAAAACAACAGCGTTGTGAAGGTTTTGGGAAGTTGAAGTGTCAGTACCTCTGCTCCCTCATTCGATTCAATATGCAACAGTTGATTAGCTGAACCGCCGCTCATAATGACAGAAGGCTGCGTACTGACGGAAGCCGTGGGCGTACTCGTCGCTCCGCCCATACCGACCAGAATGCCGCCAGTGATTTTAAACGTATTTCGGTCGCAATCAAAACCTTCTTCGGGGGCGGCGGCTCCAATGGATACTACTTTTCCACCCGTTACGGTCAGCTTGCCGTTGGAATCAATTCCATCGTTCGACGAACTGTTCGCATAAACGGTCCCACCATTAATGTAAATGAAGGTACCTGCGTTCAATCCATCATCGAAGGTTTTAACCGAAATGTTGCCACTATTGATGGTTAGTACGCTTTTGCTTTCAATACCCTCCCCCGCCGTTGAAGTGATGTTGATCGTTCCCCCATTGATCGTCAGGTACGGGTCGATGCTGGTATCGGTATCATAAGACGCCGCAATTCCCTTGTCGGCCACGTTGATAGTAAAAGTCCCGTCGTTAATGACGACGTAGCCCTCTTCACACTGAATCCCGTCACCCTTCGTCGTCATAGTTACGGTCCCGCCGTCGGCAATAAACGCTTCATTGGTGTGAATGCCATCCGATACTGCACTGGGTATGGAGAGGGTTCCACTGATAATGCGGACATAATCATCACTACAAATGGCGTGTTTGTAATTTCCCTGCACGCTCAAGCTTCCCTGGCCACTGAAGATCAGCTGTCCTTCGCTAAACAGAGTAGCTTTTTGATCTTCCGTAGCGTTGGCGGCGTACGTTGCACCATCGGTCAGGATATTGGTAGTTTGATCGGCCAGTACAATAAACGCTCGTTTGCTGGATTGGATATTCAAGGCCGGACCATCCGTATTCGTTAGCGTCAGGCCATTCAGGGTAAGCTTGAATTTTTTATCGCTGTAAATTTTCACTGAACCATTGTTACTGACACCACTCAGTATGTAAGCCACTTCTGCAACGGTAGAGGTGATGATCACATCGCCGTTACTTTCTGTGATCGCTACCCCCTTCCCCGCCAGCGGATTAGAGATAGTAACACTCGATCCAAATGCAATGCTAACTGTCGAGGAAAAAGTGGCATTAGCCAGCATATCCTCTGCATTGACGGCCCGGTCGGTGTTGCCTTCGGGACTAGTGGAAATGGTAGCGACACTGTCGATGGGTACTGCGTTACCAGCGTTCGTTGTGATCTCGGTGTTGTCCTTGGAACACGCCATCGTCAGCGTACTAAAGATCAAAAATGGGAGCCGACCCGCCCACGAGCGGCCAAAAATTAGGTTCATACGATTACGTTCCGTTTGGTGTTGCTCTCTCCGAGCTTTTCTGTAACCTTTACGCAGTACGGAACAGGCGTGTTGCAAACCTCATTATGAATAGTAGTTATTTTAAACAAGAAACGTCCGACAAGAAGCTCTTGCCGGACGTTTCTCGGGTATATTATCCAATTATTAAACTTTCAATTTTCCTTCAATCGAATCATCCAGTGTTTTACCCACCAGAGCTCCCACGGCCGTTTTAACCATAGCTACAGCATTACCATGTTTATTGTCCCAGTAGTAACCTTCCTCAGCGGATACCTGAATAACTGTGATGCGGGGATCGTCTTCACCTTCGGTAAACCAGGCTTTTAAAATAGGATTCCAGAGTTCTTTGATTTTTTCCTTGTCTTTGGAAATGGTTGCCCGCCCGTATACGCTCAGGAAATCAGAATGAGCAGAGCCCTGGAATAACAGGTGAACGTAGGGATCTGCCTGAATATCCGCGTTTTTGTTACTGTCATCAGAACTCAGGAACCAGAAATTGCCTGATTCATCGACTTCCTGCACGGACATGGGTCGTACCTTTAGTGGCTGACCAGTCGTTATTCGGGTACAAAAATGACAGGTGCTGTTTTTTTCGGCCAGTTCGTTGATTTTCTTTCCGGCCTCATTCCCTGCTAAATCTTCCTTGTTCTTTTCAGGTTGCTGTTGATTGATACTGTCCATGATGTTAGCGTTTTATCTGTTCGCATAACCTTACAAAGACTGTTCCAGTACCTTACCGAACGAATCGCCGGGTCAGGGAGAACTGATCCATCAACCGGGCCATTAAATGACTTATGCCCAAAAACCGAAAGGGCCACCCTCAGCATGTGTAGCATCGGTTGCAATGATCCCATACCAACCCAAAGGTCGTAGGATATATCCACAAAAATGAAATGCACCAGTACATCCCAAACGTCAGATACGCCTGACGCGACTATCTGGCGGAAGGCGGAAAGCCTGGCTTCTGCTTTCTCAACAAAGCGAAATACGGGGAACGCCATCAGGAAAGCGTTGTTACCGGCGAGATACGACACGATTTCCAAATAGACGTAATTGCCGGGGAAGGACTTTGCATGAGCACGTACCTCCCAGCTGTGGTGGTATTAGCCGATTAGAAACATGGGTCTACTCACACCCAGGGTACGTTTCCAGTCCAAAGGAGGATAGGGTTTCAACCCTATCCTACCAGATGGATCGAGCCTATGGTTGTTCTTTGAGCTTCTGCTATGAACTTTCTTTTTTGATAGTAGGATTGGGTGCTTCGTTCACCTCAAGTACGGGCAGTCGTGCTACCCTCTCTAGAAAAACCGTATAGTAGATTCTCATGAAGTACCAGCGTTCATTCGAACCCGAGCAGTTACCTGCATGGTTTAGTATTCATTTGCCCTTAGGAACTGGCAATTTCAGTGGCCCGACCTTTTCATGCGATGTTATTCGCCCTATTTCATAAACAGAGCGTGTACGTACGCTCCTGTAACCATCTACGTAGGGAGCGATAGACTTTACCGAAATATAAATTAGAACCGCATGCATAAGTCTAGTCGAGAAGCAACGAAAGCGTTTTCTGGCTTTATAGAGGTAAAAGGAGCCTCCGAACATAACCTCAAGGCCGTAAACGTAACCATTCCCCGCGATGCATTAGTCGTCTTTACCGGGATCTCAGGATCGGGCAAATCTTCGCTGGCGTTTGGCACTTTATACGCAGAAGCCCAGCGGCGGTATCTGGATTCCGTATCGCCCTATGCCCGACGACTTTTCAATCAGCTATCAGTTCCCAGGGTGGAACAGATTGAAGGCTTGCCGCCGGCCGTCGCTTTACAGCAACAGCGGGGGGCGGTCAGTACCCGCTCCTCGGTGGGTAGTATCACGACGATTTCGAACCTCATCCGCATGCTTTATTCCCGGACTGGGGATTACCCTTCTGGACAATCGATCATTTACGCCGAAGGTTTTTCCCCCAATACGCCCGAAGGAGCCTGTCCGCACTGCCACGGCCTGGGAAGAGTCTATGAAGTAACGGAACGATCCATGGTGCCGGATGACTCCCTGACCATCCGCGAACGGGCCGTTGCGGCCTGGCCTTCGGCCTGGCAGGGCCAAAATCAACGGGACATCTTAACCACTTTAGGGTATGACATTGATGTACCCTGGAAAGATCTTCCGCAAAAGACCCGCGATTGGATACTCTTCACGGAGGAACAGCCCGTTGTGCCGGTTTATGCCAATCGTAGTCGGGAAGCAGTCAAAGAAGCGATAGCGAAGAAGCTCACACCTGACTACGTGGGCACCTTCACCAGTGTGCAGCGTTACGTCATGCAGACCTTTGCTACCACTCAAAGCCCCCTGATGAAAAAGCGGGTGGCTCAGTATATGTTGAGCAGTGTGTGTAAAGTATGCCAGGGAAAACGGCTCAAAAAAGAGTCGCTGACGGTAACCTTTGCTGGCCTGGACATTGCCGAAATGGCTCGCCTGACTATGGAAGAAATGGCTCAGCTGTTTGCTACATTTCTTCAGAAAAAGAAAGACCCGGAATGGGAGTCGGCACACCCGGAAAAGATTCTGGTGGCGGATCGTATTGTCGAAGATGTACTGGCCCGGCTTCAGGTAGTTTTGGATTTAGGGCTGGGCTATCTCACGCTTGAACGGACCACGCCAACGCTTTCACCCGGCGAATTGCAAAGACTTCGCCTGGCTACTCAGGTGTATTCCAATTTGTTTGGCGTTGTGTATGTACTCGATGAACCATCGGCGGGACTTCATCCGGCCGATACGCAGGCCTTACTCCGAACCCTGGATAAGCTCAAAGCCGCGGGTAACTCCCTGTTCGTCGTCGAGCACGAACCGGAAGTAATCCAGCATGCCGACTGGATTGTAGATGTAGGGCCAGCCGCGGGGGAATTGGGCGGACAGGTCTTGTACAGTGGTCCTTTGGAAGGCTTACAAAAGGTAGACGCCTCCGTTACTGGAAAATACATCTTTGGTAAGGTCCGTTTCCCTAATCAAAAACGTCAACCCGCAGGCTGGCTTAAGGTAGCGGATGTCACCCGGAATAACCTGAACCAATTAGCTGTGGATTTTCCTTTAGGCGTATTTACCTGCGTTACCGGCGTATCGGGCTCTGGCAAAAGTAGCCTCGTCAGTCAGGTACTGGTGGAGCTGGCAGGCAAAGCTCTGGGAACCACCTTGCCCGAAGCCACGGAGGTGGAGGACGAAAACCCTTTGGAACAACAAACGGTCGAGACTTTAGCAGGAACGATTACTGCAGGAATGGAATTCATCAAACGGCTCATCGTCGTGGATCAGAAACCCATTGGCCGAACACCCCGATCCAATCTGGCTACCTATACCGGCCTTTTTGATAACATTCGTAAGTTGTTTGCGGCTACTAGAATGGCTAAGGCCCGAAAGTACGATGCGGGCCGATTCTCGTTCAATGTCACCAAGGGCCGGTGTCCGCACTGCCAGGGGGAAGGTTCCGTTATGGTAGAGTTACTGTTCTTACCGAGCGTTTATTCCCCCTGCCCTACCTGTCAAGGGAAAAGATATAATCCCGAGACGCTGGAGGTTACCTACAGGGACAAGGACATTGCCGAAGTACTCGCCCTATCCGTCGATGAAGCGTTTGCGTTTTTCAAAGAAGATAAAACCGTCGCTCATACGCTTCAGGTGATCCGGGAGGTTGGGCTAGGCTACCTGCGACTGGGACAACCCGCTACGGAGCTTTCCGGAGGGGAGGCTCAACGGATTAAACTGGCTACCGAACTGCAACGGCAGCAGCAAGGCAGTACGCTTTATATTTTAGATGAACCCACTACGGGCCTGCACCCTTCGGATGTTGAAAAGCTCATGACTCAATTGCAGGGGCTTGTAGAAGCAGGCAATACCGTGATTGTCATTGAACATGATATGGCTGTAGCGGCCGCCAGTGACTATGTCATTGATATGGGGCCAGGGGCGGGCAGCAAGGGAGGAAACGTGGTGGCTCAGGGCATTCCTACGCTGGTAGCCCAAAGTTCTGAAAGTCGCACCGCTCCCTATTTAGCTCCTTATCTCTCGTAAGCCATCTGGATTGGCTTTCTTCCTGCGAAACGTACGTAGCATACCAGGTGGACGGCAGGTGTATCGAATAAAAAATGGGCTCATCAGGTGATACAACGGCAGGGTGAGCCCATGCTCAAAATATCTGTTTGGTACAAGTTGTTGTATGGATTCATCCTCGAAACAGGATAGGAAACCAGCTAGAGGAGCTGGCTCTCAAGCACTACTGGACTATTCATTTGGAAGCCAGCCATTACGTGTGCAGCGTACAACCAGCCAGGTTTTCTCGCTCGCTCCTGAAAGACGGTACTGGCAAAAACTTCCTGAACTCACTTTGGTAAACGGGGTAGGTTTGACAATTAACCCCATAAAGGGTCAGTTTTTATTGGCCAGATTTTTTTAAATACCCAGGGGTCTCAACTCTTGAAAAGTCAGCGTTACATCAACGCCGGGGTTGCTCCAGGTACTATAGATTCAGACGCGTAAAACGGTTTAATCATACCAGGTAAAGAATTGAGATAGAGCTAGATCATTAACGGTTAGCTTTTACTACTACAATGTTTCATACAACAGGTATTTAACCCATGAAAGTAACCAATATCTCAAGACGCAATCTTGTAAAAGGACTGGGAGCTACGGTATCAACCCTGGCCATCAGTGCTCCACTTAGTGCAAAAAATACGATGACAAACGCCAATGGTAACGAGCTGAACGCTCTGGAAGATCCCCGGGGAAAATACCCCCAACCACCCTACAAAAAACAAAATCAGCCGCATCCGGGCTTAGCTTCCCGAATGGATCCCTTACCCGATCATGGCGAAAAGTCCTATAAAGGTAATAATAGGCTCGCAGGACGTAAGGCCCTCATCACCGGTGGCGATTCGGGCATTGGCAGAGCGGCGGCCATTGCTTATGCCCGGGAAGGAGCCGATGTAGCCATCAACTATTTGCCTGCGGAAGAAAGTGACGCCAAAGAAGTGGTTGCTCTGATTCGTGCGGAAGGAAGAAAAGCGGTTGCGGTGCCCGGAGATATTACGGATAAGGAATTCTGTAAAAAGCTGGTTGACGAGGCCGTTAAACAACTGGGCGGTTTGGATATTCTGGTCAACAATGCAGGGTATCAGAAAAGTAATTTATCCATTATGGATATTAGCGAAGAGAGTTTTGATGCTACGATGAAAACGAACATCTACGCGTTGTTCTGGATTACGAAAGCGGCTCTCTCGCATCTAAAACCCGGTTCCTGTATCATCGCTACCACTTCGGTGCAGGCCTATGATCCTTCAGAAAATCTTTTTGATTACGCCCAGACGAAAGCGGCGAACGTAGCTTACGTTAAGTCGCTGGCCAAACAGCTGGGACCCAAAGGCATCCGGGTCAATGGCGTGGCTCCGGGACCCGTTTGGACACCCCTCCAGGTTTGTGGTGGACAAGAACAGGAAAAGCTGGTCAAGTTTGGCGGCGATACTCCGCTGGGTCGGGCGGGCCAGCCAGCCGAACTAGCTTCTATCTTCGTTCAATTAGCGGATAATACGGGTAGTTATTCAACCGGTCAGGTCTTTGGAGCTGCTGGTGGGGGTGGACATCCTTAATCAATCAAAGTAAGCGGCCCAGATTTCCCGATAGTATGATAGAAATCAATTCAGTGATCAAAGGGAGTTCGCTACACAAAACAGTAGGAACAGCTTCATAGAAGCAGTCGTCGATAACGAACGGAGCCCGATTGAATAATCGGCTCCGTTCGTTATCATTCAGCCAAGCTACTACAAGTTATACAGACTTGCTACTTACGGAGCTTTTTAAAACTGAATGGGTCAACGTACTCGCACCAGTTGCATATCCAGCGTATCCTGAAGCATAACGCCTCTGAGTCGTATGGTTTTGGCCGTGTAATCACTGACCGTGGCCTGAAACGTTTCGTTTGAAGAATAAAAGGACACGCTGAGGGTGTTTTTCAACGAATCAAAGGTATAGCTTCCGTGAAAACTTTCACTCGGGTCGTAGCGATAGGGATTCGGACTAAAAACGCACCCATCATTCCCGGAAAAATAGATTCGGCTCCAGGCGGTAGGGGTCGTTAGCCAATCCGTGGGGTATTGAATCCTGCCGTTGCGAGTTAACTGTTCCACTTTCCAGGTTCCCCGAAGCGTCTGCTCCTGCGGGTGCAGAGCCATCAGGGCCTTAAGTGCTACAAAAGCGATGACAACCGGCACCAATCGCAGGCCATATTTAAGCCAGCTCCCTAGTGATGGTACTGAAGAAAGAAGCTGAACCCCTGAGGCAAAGACCTCCTGGATCATTTTGGGTGGAATCAAAAACAGAAGACCGAGTACAAAAACAGCCGAGTTGAAGAAGGCACCCGGACTAATTGAGAAAAAAGCGTTGATCAAAACGATCGTTACCATCACGGGTAAGAGGATGAACACCCCCAGTAGAGTGGTTCTGCGGTAGAGTAGCAGTATCGACCCTCCGATTTGGAAAAGGCCCAGAATAACAGCAAACGCATAGGAGTAGCCAAAGTAGTACCAGGTCAGGGAAAAGCCATCGACTGCCTGTAGAGGCAGGTCCAAAACGTGTTCGGGAGTAGTAAACTGTGTTTTCAGAAGTTTAGCAAAGCCATAACTTGAGATCGACAGAGCCAGCCAGAAACGGATGATGGACTGCAAGCGGGCATGACGTTTATCGCTTGTAGTATGTTGACTTTTTTCCTGCGTCTGCCATCGCCAGGCAAATACCAGACTAGCCAGTAAAGCGACTCCGACCGTACCCGCTAATAAGTGCGGAAAATAAGAGCCATACGCCTCCAGCAGGGAATGGGGTAAAAATTCCAGTGGGAACAGTAGTAACTGGAGCAGAGCAGTGGCTGCTAACAAAGATGCCACAAATTGATACAACCTGGAAGAAGTAACGCGAACAGGGGATGAGGTCATAGAGGTAAAGCTAGCGAGTAAATCCGTAGGGGTTTGAGCACGTTCGATGATGAAACCATTATTTTTTCATCATCCGGCAGATGCGTATCCAGGCGGAGTTGTTGCATCAGACCTTGTTATTTCCAGAGCTATCGGGCCAAGGCAGCGTCACCGATTGCGAAAGGTTGCTCTTGCCTACACCCTTTTCTTACCCGTATGAATCTGTCTTCTGAAAACCACAGGTAAATCAGATTCGTACAGTGACTTTTATGGGTTTCAACTATTTACTGAAAACGGACTTAGGGACTATTATTCCTCCTTTTTCAGATCGCTTAGTAATGCTTATCAATAAATTAAAGTGACCCTTCCTAAATACCGTTTAACCAAGGCCTTATACTGCTTTACTTGAAATTCAATCAAATCCATCTATTTAAACGTATAGTCCATTCATTTTAACAGTTGCAAAAAGGCTGTTAATTCAAACCTCTATTTTACTACTATTTCCAAATAACGTACTCAAATAAACGTCTACTCAGATGTATACGATTAGCTTATTTATCTAGTCTTATCGGCCTAACTACGCAAGCATTCTCCCTTACTTCTGTATTCATTTTGTCATCTTTTAGGTTTAAATCAAGAGGGTATGATTGTATCAAATGTGATGATAAATCTACATAAAGTGTAAAAATAGAACCTCTATCTTTGATCAGCCTTAACGCGTCCAATGCTAGTCATTCTATGCGTTAACCTCTATACAAAAGTGCATTCAGTTCTTTTTAAACAGGCGAAAACCTGTTGTTTATCAGTGCATTAACAGTTGTTTTGATCGATTAACCGTTTGGGTTTATTGACGGTATCTTCTGTTTTCCCTGAATTATTTATCCATCCCTTTACAATCAATACTTACCGAATGCATGACTCGCTATTCTTACTCATTTATAGCAGGAATAAATCATCTTAACGCATTCATTCTGGATTGACATCAGGCATTGGGTTCGTCCCTGATCTAATAACCGCCAAGACCGAACATCTGTACCGTATCCACTCTTCTTTTTTTATCAACGTATGCAAGCTGCAAACGGCTTGAAGCGTCTGATACCTTGTCACTTAAACAATTTTATGAAAAAAAGTTTACGCATTTTTTATGCCTTTGTACTGGTGTTGTGGTATGGCTTTCCCGGTTTGGCCCAGTATGTTCCCGGAGATACGGTTACGCACAACGGAAAAAAATTCAAAATAGTAAGTACAAATTTGATTCCAAATCCTGGATTCGAAAACGGCTTCAGCGATTGGACGGACGCTACGTCTGCCGCAGCTCCGCTCCAATCCAGTAAATTTACGGTTATGACTATGGGTGGGGTAAACAACTCCAAATACCTGGTCGGAACAACCAATGAAGGTTCCAGTTCTTCGGGTTCACTGGGTACAGGCCGGGCTATTCAGGCGGGAAAAATCCATTACATTTCTTTTCAGACCTAGTATCAGAATGCCAGTACGGCAGCAGGTTCAGAGGGTTACTCCAGCGTCTCACGAACCAACAAGCGAACGGCCTCAGCAGAACCGTTGCTGGTACTGAATGCGACCCAGGTCAATGGAGATGGGCAGTGGACGGCCAATAGGTCGTTTCTACGAATACTTCCTCCTATGCTTACGTAGTGGCCCCTTTCCGGTGGTTAGCGGGTCGGGTGGGTTATGACGACTTTTTCCTCCATGAAGTCACGGAGCTCACTAATACGGCCGACTTGCAGGCTACCATTCAGGCAGCTAACGCCCTTTATCATAGAATAGATAAAGCCTTGATAGTAATACAAATCATTTGATAAGCTTCCGGAAACAGTGAAATGTCCCATTTTACTGAAATGACCCTCTTTTTTGATTAAAAAGGGCTCGGTAGGTGTGCCTTTCCTGTTCTAAAATTGCACAATGTTTATTCCAAGTTTACTTATTCAAATAAAAGGAGCAATACGTTTCTGCTTCTAAACAAACCTCTTCATTTATGATGCACTTTAGACCTGCCCTTCTTTTTAATCTATTGGTTAGCCTATGTAGCTCTACAGGCCTGGCTGAGCCCCCTAAGCCACCTGCCCAGACGATTCCCGGCAAGACTCTACTAGCCACAAATTCTTACCCAAACCGAATTGATAAGGTACACGTCTCAAAAGTCCATGTAAACGATGCTCCAAAAGCCAACCCAGTTGACGTAACGGCTCGAATCGTCAACCCCAGTTTCGAGTCTTCCTTTACAGGGTGGACTAACCAGGGCCTCTATACACAAACCAACGCGGATTTTAACCCTCAGAAAGCCGGCAACACCTACGCCGAGCGTTGGGTAGGCGGCCCGCCCCTGCCCAACGTAAGCCTTTCTCAGAAAATTACCGGTTTGCCCAACGGGCAATATACACTAGTAGTAGGAGCCCAAAACATTACTCAAAACCCAGATACGGGCCAGCCGGGCGGTTTCGTCTTTGCCAATAACGCTCAAACCGAAGTTGGAGCAAGGGGAGAATACTCGGTTGATTTTCTGGTTATCGACAGCACCGCCGTTATTGGCTTTAAAACGGAAAATTCCCGCGGTAACTGGATGGCCTGTGATAACTTTCGACTCCACTATAAAGGGGCGGCTACGGACCTAATGAATGCAAGGCTACAGACGCTGGTGGATTCAGCCACCACGGTGCTGGGTAAAAAGATGCAGAACGCCCGTCGTACGGCTCTTGAAAGTGCGGTTTCCGCTGCTCAGCAAAGTCTGTCGCAAAATGCAGCTGGAGGTGAACTGGCGAATCGAATTGTACAGATGCAAACGACGTTAGCCCCGGCCCGCGTATCGGCTGAGGCCTACCGCCAGCTACAAGTCGCTATTGACTCGGCAATGATTGTGTATGGCAATGGTACAGCCAACCAAGCGGCTGCGTTCCTGGCGGTTATTGACCAGAATAAAGCTCTCGCGGCTAATCTAAATGCGGAGTTAAGTGAGGTTGAGAAAGCTCCTAAAGCAATCTACGCGGCAACCTTGGCCTTTCGCTATGCGAATGCCTCCAGTACGGCTCCGCTGGACATGACCAAATATATCGTCAATCCGGGCTTTGATAACAACAACGCAGAAGGCTGGAAAGGCGGGGGTACGGTTGGGTATCATGCGGTTGAGTTTTACCAGCGAACCTTTAACTTCAACCAAAGCATCGCTGGGCTTCCTGCCGGAAAGTATGTGCTCAAAGCACAGGCCTTTGAACGCCCCAAACACAACGATGCCGGGGCTGCCTATACCGCTGGTACCGAAACGATTCATGCCCGACTCTATGCCCAAAGCAATCAATTCTCGGAGAAAAACATACCTTTTCCCTCGTTGTACCAACATCCCTATTCGGGCAGTGGCTCTGATAAGGGCTACATTAACACCATGGCCAGTGCGGAAGTAATGTTCACGGGTTCGAATCGTTCCAACTATCAGGTAGCCTTGACAAACATCCTCTTGGACGAAAATGACGTGCTTACCATTGGAGCCAAAAGCACCTTTCAACAAGGCGGATCCTGGGCCCTGATGGATCATTTCCGACTCGAATACCTGGGTGGTCTGGACGATGCCGACTACGTTGCCCTAATTAACGACCGGATTGTCAGAGCCCAGCAGCTCCTGGCGGAACGAATTCAGTCTTCGGCCCGGCAATCCCTGCGATCCGCCATCTCCGGTGGTCAGCAGGCCGTCGGAGCCAGTCCCCGGGTAACGGGCGATCTGGTGCAGGCCAAACAGACACTCAACGCCAGCATTGCCGCAGCCCTGGGATCGAAGAGTACGTACGATAGTCTGCAGCGTACGATTGCCTATGCTACTAAAGTGTTGGGCTGGTACACCAATGTTCCCGCTAAAAAAGATACACTGCAGCCAGCGATAAGCAGAGCTACGGCGGCTCTGAACGATTCGACGCTGACCGGAGAGCAGCTGCGGCAGGCTTCGCTCGACCTACGAAACGTCACCCGATACGTCGACAAGAAGACCTATATGGCCGGATGGATGATGGGAGACATGAACAATCCCGATAACAACTGGAGCTATACGCGAAGCGTAGAATCGAAAGACTGGATCATCGTCTGGGAAAAGGGTTTTAATACTACTAATCCGGATAGTCTCTATTATGGCAGCACCAGGTGTGATGTAAATCAGGCTTTCGAAGTCGCTCAGCGAAGTTTTGACTTGTATGCAGACTCGCTCAAGTTCATCACCCGGGGTAATTCCAAATCAGATACGTACAAGATGGTCATCCGGCTTCGGTACGCCGCAGGTTGGGAAGCCAACGGCTCCGGCGTAGACGACATGATTGGCTTACTGACGTTAAGTCCCTGGGCTTTCACTTCGGCAGAGACCATCGCTCACGAAGCCGGTCACTGCTTTCAGTATCAAACACACTGTGACAACTACGACTGGAATGGTTGGCTGTATGGTTTTGGGCCTGATGCTTCCGGTGGAAACGCTTGGTGGGAACAATGTGCCCAGTGGCAGGCGTATAAGGTGTTTCCAGAGCTGCAATTTAATAACAGATCTTTTTGGGCTTATCTAAATACGGTTCACAAGCATCTACTTCACGAAGCACCCCGGTATGATAATTTTTTCATTCAGGACTATTGGGTCAGTCGGCACGGACTCGACATCATTGGCCGCCTGTGGAACCAGTCCATCAAGCCGGAAGATCCCGTTGAAGCCTACCAGCGGATTACGGGTATCAGCCAGAAGCAGTTCAACGACGAAATGTATGACTGTGCCGCCAAGTTTGCCAGCTGGGACCTTAGCCGCATCCGGTCCTACGGTGCCAGTGTCATTGCCTCCCGTCCACAGCCCAAACTCAACGATGCAGGCGGCAACTACTGGCGAATCGATCCCTCCGTGTGTCTGGAAAATTACGGTCATAACATCATTCAGCTTAATGTACCCACGGCGGTAGCGGGCGGCCGGACCAAAGCGGATGCCTTCACGACCGTTCGGGCTTCGTTTCAGGGCTTAGCGGGCACGAGTGGCTACCGGGCTAATTACGTATCGGAAGCTGGCTGGCGGTACGGTTTCGTGGCGTTGCTCAGTGACGGTACCCGCCTCTACAGTCCCATGCAATCGGTGGACATGACCACGAATGCGGGCGTAGATTCCCTGAGTTTCCAGGTTCCCACTACGGCTACCCGATTGTGGCTGATCGTTTCGGGGGCTCCTAAATCGCACTGGCGACATGCCTGGGATGACAACGATAGCAACGACGAACAATGGCCCTATCAGGTACGATTCGCGTATACGAATCTGCTCAATGAGCCCAATGTGATTCCAGCCGAACAGCCGACACCCGTCAGTCTGGTCAGTTTCGCAGCCGAAGTTCAAACCAATAAAACGGTGGAAATCAATTGGAAAACCGCTGGCGAGCTTAACAACAAAGCCTTTATCGTGGAACGTAGCCTGGATCTGAGCACGTTCGAGAAAGTAGCCGAAGTACACGAGGTGGCCGGCACCAGTACGCAGCAGCATACCTACCGAATCGTTGATGAGAAACCGTATCAGGGCACGAGCTATTACCGACTCATTCAGGTGGACCGGGATGGTACGCCCCACCCGTACCGACCGAAGTCTGTACTCATCGATGGCTCTTATCTAGTCTATCCGAATCCCGTTCAGGGTTCCAGCTTCCGGGTATCGCTGGATGAGCCGTTGAAAGCAAACGTATCGCTGTCCACCGTAGAAGGACGAGGAATCCCTCTGAAGCGAACGGTCGAAACGGATCGTAGTTTGCTTTTAAAGGCAGAAGGTCATCTCAGTCCGGGCGTATACCTGCTGAAGGTGGAAGAACGAGCCCACGTACGAACGCATAAGATTGTAGTTAAGTAATGAAGCAAGTAGGCAGAAAGCAGGGGAACATTTGATCCCCTGCTTTTTCTATTGTATGTAGAGGACTGTTTCGGGGAAGAAAACAAAAGTCGTTTCCGTAAAACTCTCCCACGTTACTAGCGGAGCCTGGCCCCGCATCGCTCTTTATCTTTTCCAGCCCACTCGGCCATCGCATTGATTACACCTTTCAGCTCCTCACCCGCTTCGGTCAACGTGTAGGTAACCACCGGCGGAACCACGGCCTGAGCAGTCCGAATGAGCAGCCCATCCGCTTCCAGTTGTTTTAGATGCTGAATGAGCATTTTTTCGGTTATATGCGGCATGGCTTTCCGAATCTCGCTGTACCGCTTGCTACCCGCTAGCAGATGATACAGAATGATCGGTTTCCAGTGCCCACCAATCTTATTCATCACATACGTAACCGGACATTCCTGTAAAACAATTTCCCGATTGGCATTATACGTTGAAGTTTCCTTGATCTGGGTCATGGGTACATACTTTAGGGTAAGTACTTGTCAAAAAGTAAGTACAAAGATACCTTTGCTCCCACTAAAAACAAACGCACCATGAACTATGTAATTACGGGTTCACTCGGCCACATCAGCCGGCCCCTGACCCAAAATCTGGTTAAAGCCGGACATAACGTTACAGTAATCAGCAGCAATTCCGACAAGAAATCTGCTATTGAACAATTGGGAGCTACTGCCGCCATCGGTTCCGTTGCCGACGAAGCCTTTCTGCAAACAACGTTTCAGGGAGCCAATGCCGTGTATTTAATGGTACCGAGTGATTTTTCGATAGCAGATTATCCCAGCTATCAGCGAACGGTAGCGGATGTATATGTGAAAGTGCTGGCGGCGAGTTCGGTTACGCATGTAGTACTGTTGAGCAGTATCGGAGCGGATTTACGCCACGGAGCTGGCCCCATTGACGGCATCGCTTACCTGGAGGAAAAGCTGGAAGCCCTTTCCCAACTAAACGTGAAAGTGTTACGGCCTTCGTACTTTTTCTATAACCTGTTTAGCCAGATTGATCTGATTCGTAACGCCGGTATCGCTGGCAATAACTTCGGTAATACCGACGAAAAACTGGTACTCACCCATACCGACGACATTGCCGCAGTAGCCACGCAACAACTGCTGGATTTGTCCTTTACGGGTTATAGCATTCAGTATATCGCCAGTGACGAACGCCATCCGACTGAAATTGCTGACGTATTAGGCAAAGCCGTTGGTAAGGAGTCAACGCCCTGGGTGCCGTTTAGCGACGAAGATTCCAAGCAAGGTATGATTAGTGCTGGCTTACCCGAAGGTTTCGCGGATTTGTACGTGCAAATGGGCAAAGCCATTCGGGAAGGAAAATTACAGAAAGATTACTGGCAAAACCGCCCGGCTACTCTGGGAGCCGTGAAACTGGAAGACTTCGCCAAAGAATTTGCGGGGGCTTATCAGCAAGGATAGGTTTTTACGAGTTATTAGTTATCAAGGGTTGAGCTTATTGAAAATAACATCCGTTTATCGAAACCTTTGATTTAGATACGCAAAAACCCCGTAAGTGAAAGCTTACGGGGTTTTTGCCTCAAAAAAGCTTTACTTATTGGGGATTCTGTACGACAACCCCGTTGGAGTTGTTGATCTCATCCTGCGGAATCAGAAACTGCCAGCGAATGTCTCCGGCGGGCACCTCGAATACGCCGTTGTTATAAGCCGCATTGTGGTTTCCACCGTTCCGGTTCAGGGGAGCATTGGTGCGTTTCAAATCGTAAAAACGGAAGCCTTCCCCCCAAAGCTCCATCCGGCGTTGCGTCATGATTTCTTCAATCAAAGCATCACCCGTTTTTGTGGATTTCACGTATTGCGGATCGCGATTAACGGCCAGGGGGTACAGTACATCCGCTGCCTCGGCATTTTTTCCCTGCCGGGCCAGGGCTTCGGCTTCAATCAGATACATCTCTGCCACCCGCATGTAGGGAACGTCTCCGATACTCAGGGATTGGTCTGCTACGCGGAATTTCCTGGAATGATAGGCATACCGCTGGAAGTTGGAAGCAGGCAGGGGGAATTCTGCCGTATTCCTGCCCGTGGGATCCCAGAGCTTCTTCCGAATATCCGTTGTGGAAATTTTGTCGTACAAGGCAGAAAAAATCAGTTTCGGGGCCGAACGGATGGCCGTCGAGTTGTAATTGTTGGACATGTACGCGAAAAACGAATAGAAATAATTCGTCTGATCGGCCACAATGCGGGAAGACCACATCCACTCCGGATTGCTGTAGTTGTTAAAACCCGACAGATAATCTTCATTCGTCATGAGCGTAAACCGGGCCCGGGCCTCTTTCGCAAACTGAGCCGCCGTCGCGTAATCCTGCTGGGTCAGTGCTACCCGGGCCTTGATGCCTTTCGCTACGTTAATGTCAAAGTGCGATTTGTTGGTGCGGGTATAGCCATCGAATAGTCCAATCGCTTCCGTCAGGTCCTTGTGAATCTGGGTGTATACTTCCGCTACCGTGTTCCGGGGCGTCGGTGTCGTTTTGGGTTCTAATACCAGCGGAATGCCCAGACCACTGTTCGGCTGTCCGGCTACGTAACGTTCCCCGTACAACTGCACCGCCTGAAAATACGCCCAGGCCCGGTACGTCAATGCCTCCGCCTTGATGGCTTTTTTATCGGCTTCCGGACCTTCGGCGTTATCGATACCAGCCAGCAGCATGTTTACGTTGCCAATGATGACGTAGTAAAACGTGTAATTATAGAAGGAACTGCTACTCGATGGATTCCGGTGGTTGATCCAGCGGTACTCATTCAGCAAACCATTGTTGGAGGCATTGGGAAACACGACGTCCTCTCCCATAATGTCCATATACATCATATTTCCCGACTGTCCCCCCTGTACCTGCGTACCAAAGATTTGGGAATACAGAATCCGGTGAATCCCGTTGAGAGCCGCCCAGGCATTCTTCGTC
This sequence comes from Siphonobacter sp. BAB-5385, assembly GCF_002261125.1. Classification (NCBI taxonomy): domain Bacteria; kingdom Pseudomonadati; phylum Bacteroidota; class Cytophagia; order Cytophagales; family Cytophagaceae; genus Siphonobacter; species Siphonobacter sp. BAB-5385. The sequence goes on from NZ_NMPS01000191.1 coordinate 37,011, forward strand.
GAGGTAAACGCGTCGTCCGTCAGTACCTGATCGGTGGGTTTTTTCTCCAGAAAATCTTTATTACAGGAGGCTAACAAGCTCAGTGCCAGTACGCCCATCATTCCACTTTTCACTATATTTTTCATGATTCAATGCTTCTGTTAAGTGGTTTACTAAAATCCCAGGCGGGCTCCGATGGACAATACGCGGTTAAAGTTGTAGGTATTGTCAACCGTTCCGTTGAACGAACCCGTTACGTTCATACCGCGACGGGTCGAGAACAGAGCCAGGTTTTCTCCCGCGAAATACAGACTGGCCGATTTGGCTCCAATACCTGATAACCAGCTCACGGGCAGCGTGTAACCCAGGGTAATGTTGTTGAGCTGCAGGAAGGACGCATCGGTCAGGAAGCGGGTGCTTTCGCCGGTCAGGTTCGCCACATCGCCGTTATCGAAACGAGGTACATCCGTTACGTCACCGGCTTTCTGCCAGCGTTTGAACGCATCTTTGTGCAGAGCCGTGCCGTACGTGCCGCCGTGCATCAACTGACGATACGCGTTGTCATACACTTTACCTCCTACCTGGAACGTTAGCACAAAACTCAGCGAAATGCCTTTGTAGGACAGGTTATGATTCATGGAACCATAGAACTTGGGAATCGACGAAAAGCCGGTATAGCGGTAGTTGGCTTCTGAAATTACCCGCGTCAGCGTATCCGCACCCACGATTTTTGCGTTGGTCGTCAGGGTGTTGGTTTTGTACATCGCTAAACCCGTTTCCGAATCAATCCCGTGGAATTCCCGCATGTAGAAATCATAGATGGAATGACCCACGCTGTACGCTTTGGTACCCGTCTGAATCAGGGGCTGACTTTCGGGCATCTTGGTAATTTTGTTCTTGAAGGACGTTAGGTTGAGCGTTACGGCGTAGCGGAAATCCTGCGTCCGAACCACCTCGCCCGTCAGTTGAAGTTCAACGCCCCGGTTGTATAAACTACCGATGTTGCGGTTTACTTCAAACTCTCCACTGGTCGTACCGCCATTCGCCAGGGCCAGGGGTACGCTAAAGATCAGTCCGTCGGTAGCCCGGTTGAAAAACTCCACGCTACCCGATACCCGGTTCCGTAGTACGCTGAAGTCAATGCCAACGTCGAAGTTCTTGGCCGTCTCCCAGGTCAGCTGGTAGTTGGCAATGGAAGCCTGCGTAAAACCCGGCTCGGCGTTGTTGTTACGGGCCAATTCATACAAACCCTGGTAGGGATAATAGCCGAGATCGCCCAGGTCTTCGTTACCGACCACGCCGTACGAGGCCCGCAGTTTCAGCATACTCAACCAGTTGATATTTTTCAGGAAGTCCTCTTTTTCGATGTTGTAAGCCGCTCCCAACGACCAGAACGTAGCCCAGCGTACGTCTTTGTAAAACTTGGAGTTCCCATCCCGCCGGATCGACGCATTCAGTACGTATTTCTTGTCGAAATCGTAGCTGGCCCGGGCAAAGTAACTTTCAATCCCGTAGTTATCTTCCCGCGAGGAAACGTTGAGTACCGTGGCGAAGTTGGGCAATTCCGTAATACCATCGACGATGATCCCCGCCCGGGCTCCAACCATGTAGTTGTATTTGTACGTATAACTTTCGTGGCCGCCCAGTACATTCAGGTTGTGCTTACCGAAGGATTTATCGTACTCCAGCAACTGATTGAACGTACTGCTCATGGTCCGGTACAGGTAGTGGTACGAACGGCCCGCCGGAGCACCATCGCCAATAATGGGGTTGTCGTAGGTACGACGGTGACGATCCTGCAAATCGAAGCTGATGTTGGACGTAGCTTTTAAATTGGGTAAGATGTTGATCGTGGCATACGCCCGGCCACCGATAATGCCCGTTTCTTCTTTTCGGTCATTCAGCTCATTTTCCCAGACGGCGTGACGGCCACTGGAGAAAGGACGACTGTCGCCCATATCGTATACTTTGTTGCCGTCTTTGTCCAACACATACGCTCCCGTGGCCGGATCATGCTTGTAGACCAGATAAATCGGCCCCATGAAACGGGTGATGTAGAAGGGATTAATGAAAGACGTTCCACCTGTACCAGCGTCGGTATTAGACCGACTGTAGCTTCCGTTCAGATTAATACCCGTTTTGAACCATTTGGTCGGCTGCGTATTCATATTAACGCGAGCCGTAAAACGCTCAAAATCAGATTTCAGCAAATAGCCTTGTTCTTTCGTATACCCAACCGAGGCGAAGTAATCGGATTTATTCGCTCCTCCGTCGTAGGAGATGTTGTAATTCTGACGACTCTGTCCACCCCGCTGAATGGCTTTAACCCAGTTCAGATCTTCGGGATACAGCAACTGGGCATTGGGATTCAATATGCCATTCGCATCAACAATCTGATTATTCGCCACATTGAAGGGATTATACTTCAACAGATCGTAGATGCCCGTATAGTTTCTTCCCAAATACTGGGTGGTCTGACCAGCCGCAATGCTTCCCGCTACTTCTTGTGGAATTCTCAGCGAACCGTATTGCAGCGTGTTCCGCTGTACTTCCCACATCAGGGGATAGTATTCCTGAGCCGAAACGGTTTCGTATTCGGGCAAGCCCCGGGAAATGGTTCCTACGGATGCGTTGAAGTTCAGATTGTTACGATTATTCTTTCCTTTTTTGGTCGTAATCAGGATTACCCCATTGGCTCCCCTGGATCCGTAGATAGCTGTTGTAGAGGCGTCTTTGAGTACGTTAATGGACTCAATATCATCCGGATTGAGACTGCTGGTATTCATGTTGAAAGGCACGCCATCTACCACGTACAGAGCAGAGTTGGAGGCCGAAATGGAACCGAATCCCCGAACGCGAATGGCAGGTGCCGAACCCGGAGCCCCGCCCGACTGGATGGTCTGACGCCCGGAGCCGCTCCCACCAGTGCGTTGAGTGCATTGGATACGGGTCGCTTGGCAATGTCGATGGCTTTTACCTGAGCGGACGATCCGACGTGTGTTTCCTTACTGACGGTACCGTAACCCACAACCATTACTTCATTGAGTACCTGCGATTCTTCCTGTAGGATGACATCAACCGTGGTTTTGTTAATAATGTCGATTTCGGACCTGGTAAAACCAATGTTACTGAAGACCAGAACAGTTTGCCCTCTGGGGACAATCAACGTATAACGTCCTTCGACATTGGTGACGGTTCCGGTAGTGGTGCCCTTTACGGCCACGCTGACACCCGGTAAGGGTACGCCTTCCTGCGAAGAAGTCACGACCCCTTTTACAGTAGTTTGTGCATAGAGAAAGCTTCCTGTCAGAACTAGGAACAGAAAGCTGAGTAGAGATTTACTCATAGAGCGAGTGAATTAATAGTGGTAAGGGAGTACGAAAGAGCCCTAAAACTAGGTTCACTTGCAGGTAAATAAAAATTTGTCAAATAAGTTATTCGAAAAATCTTATATTAAGTTTATATATTAAAATAAAATTAAATTTCGTCTTTTCAACAAAGACCATACATATCCTTATATGAAAGTAGTGAATACATACTATCTATAGTTTAAGATGGCTACCAAGCAAAAACTCCCGCCAACGCTGGTTGACGGGAGTTTAACGGTGTGGAATTCCACGCATTACCTTATGAACTATATCCGCTATACGAAACCGTAAGCATTCGACTGACCACCATCAATGGCGATGGTTTGACCATTCACATAGCCACAATCTTCGCTTAACAGAAAAACAACCAGTTTCGCTACCTCTTCGGGCTGACCCAGCCGTTTGGTGGGGTTAAACGATGCGTATTCGGCTTCGGCCTTTTTCGGATCTTCGGGATTGATCTGATTGAAAGCCTCGGCCACCATCGGCGTCAGGATAGCTCCCGGAGCGATGGCGTTGGTCAGGATACCGAACCGACCGTATTCGAGTGCCGCATTCTTGGTGATGCCACTGACGGCGTGTTTGGTAGCAACGTAGGGCGTTTGGTTCATCACACCCCGAATACCTCCGACGGAAGCCACGTTCACAATGCGTCCGTACTCCTGCGTTTGCATGACCGGAATGATGTAACGTAGCCCATAATACGCACCCATCAGGTTGATGTCGATCACCTTCTGGAATACGTTCAGATCGTAATCCGTCAGTGAAGCCTGACGCCCCTCAATACCTGCATTGTTATAAAAACCGTCGATTCGACCGTATGCATTTACGGTTTCCTCGACGTAATTCTTCACCGCCTCTTCGCTGGAAACGTCCGCTACGACGGTCAGCACTTTCGCTTCCGGGTAGCTCTCTTTAATCTGCTGCTGGGCCTTTTCCAACGCTTCAGCATTATAATCCACTAACGATAGGATGGCTCCTTCTTTGGCCGCTTCCAGGGCGGTGGCCAAGCCTAAACCCATGCCCGCACCCGTTATGACGATTACTTTGTTTTCTAGCTTTTTCATATCATTATAGTAATTGTACTTACTAAATAACCCTTTTACCAGCAGTAAGGTTTAGATCTTTTGAAAATTATCTGTATCTACATATAATTTAACCTTAATATTGAGCGGATCTAATGCTGGATTCCTTAACCCTGAGTATCAGAGAGGTCTGGCCAGGATTGTCTAACTTTACTAACGTTTGAGGTCTTTTGTGAGGTTGGCAAATACGTAATCATGCTCCTGACGGATCCCGAGTTTTTCCAGGGGCTCCCAATACCAGCGGGGCGTCAGTACGGACGTATAGGTGGTAATGCGGGTTAGTTTACAGGCCTTACCCTCTACGGCGTCGAAGTAATAGATGGCTTCTTTGAAACCCAGCCATTTCCGGCCAATGAGGTTATAGTCGATAACATCCATTTTCAGCACTTTGCCTCGTTTCAGTTCGGTAATTTTCTCGACGATGGTTCCGCCACCAAAGTCGGAATTACTAAGTTTGCCACCTTTGAAATAACAGGTCCGCAGGCCCCCGACTGCTTCTTTTTCCAGGACACATTTCACGGGAATCGGTAAATCAAAATGCATCAGAAAGGGCTTTTCAGCATCCAGGGTATCGACGGATTTGATGGCGTCGTATACCTGTTCGGGCGTGTAAGGAAAGACTTGCTCCGTCCGTACTTCAATAATGGCTTCTTTGTCAGTATTCAGAAAATGTTCCGCAGGGGCGGCAATCAGGAACGGAATCAGGGGAAGCAACAGAACCGATACCCGATCGGTACTTTTCATCTGATCATACCGTTTCACCAGATGCGAAAGTACGTAACCGAAGAAGATCAGGGGTACGATCAGGGGCAGGGTCATAACAATACAAAGCAATCCGGATAAGCCGGGTATATACAGGGCCAGCAGCACGATCACGGTTGTACCAATCGCTCCCCAAAGCAGATACTTCTTGTTAGGCATAGCCCCGATGGAAATTCCCAGGACGATGGGTAGTAGAATAAATAAAACCCAACCATAGTTAACCAGACCCAGGAACAGAAACGCAATGCCCGTACCCAGAAAAAGAAGCGTCACCAGAATGGAAATGCGAAAACTGCGGTCCGCTAAAATAGCTTTCATAAATCAGAAAATCGTTTTACCTGTCAGGACTAGAGGGCATCGGAGATGCAGAGAGGATTCAAAGTTACCACTTCTATCACTTGGCAGAACAAGACATTCAGTTATGAATTCATTAAGTTTTGAAACCCGTACGCTTCATTGAATTCAATCTGAAATTTTTCCAGTAAGCTTCGGTATTCGTCCTGAAACGTCTGCGTAGCGTGGTGCTTTTCCTGGTTCTGGATGTAATGATAAACGCTCGCGATTTGTGAATGGCTGTAAGAAAAGACGCCATAGCCCCGCTGCCACTCAAAACGCTCCGGCGTCAGTTGCTGGTCATTGATGTATTTAGAAAATTTGGCCTTGACGGTTTTCATTAACTCGGAGATCGATACGACTGGCTTCAGACTTATCAGGCCATGGACATGATCGGCTACCCCATTTACCAGAATCGTTCGGCAACCAGATTCGTTGATCAGGTTGCCGATTACTGCAAAAACTTCCTTCCGCCAGTCGTTGTGTAACATTGCCTGCCGATATTTTACAGCAAAGACCAAATGCAGGTAGACTTGATGATAGGTATTAGCCCTAATCATAGGGTTGAGAGGGCTAATGTATCGGTTGGGAAAGGGGGGTTGGAAGGGGTATTGGAAATTTTGATTGAAGGCTAGTTGGAAGGGAGGAGCGTCAGGAGTGGGATTTGGTCTTGGTATGTTTTGTCTTTAGATGTGGAGAAAGGGCGTTAAAATGCTGATAAAAAGGACGTAGGGTTGAAACCCTACCCTACAGGATGGTTCGAGCCTACGGCTCTTGTCTGGATCTTTTTTTATAGGAACTTACTTTTCTTGATGCCTCTTTATCTCACAACCCAATCAAAAAGAGCCATAGGCTCGACCCATCCTGTAACCTTGGATTTTAATCCAAGGAAAGACTCTACAACATAGATTAAGGATCAAGTCTACCTGTGCTCAATCAGGTAATACCTTGATTTTCAATTATATATTCTTCCTACCGCTTCAAAATATGATAGTACATTTCACGCCTTCCGCATGTACTATAACCCATTCAAACCCGCTCATAGAAAAAGTATTTTCATAAATAGTAAAAATAAATTAGCTATTCGAGAAAAAGTGTTTACCTTTGTATCACAAAACACCGCGGGATGGAGCAGTTGGCAGCTCGTTG
>NZ_NMPS01000192.1:0-1387 GCF_002261125.1 Siphonobacter sp. BAB-5385
AAGCTTGCTGTAATCACTACTACCCCCCGTTTTCGTATTGATTACCACGCTAACGCAGCCCGGGGGCGTTGGAAAGCTGGCGGGTAAAGACAGGAACTTGGAAGAATACGCGTTCCAGATGCCCAAAAACGTTTGACCAGGACCCTCAAAGCGGATTTTCACCGCTTCGGGATACGTCATTTCACCCTGAAGGGTGTAGATTTCGTTTTCCTCAATGGCGTCCTCGGGCGTCCGGTAGATAGAATAAGAGCCCACGGCAATAATGTTGCCTTCATTGTCGACAGCTAAGCCTTCCCGAATGTCTGTAACCTTGATCAGATTGGTTCCGGGACGGTCGGCTTTCACTAGCGTGGGGTCGTCCTTATCTACTTTTTTAGAAAGGTCTACGTCCTGCGAGGCCGCTACCAGGTGATAGTCTTCATGCTCGGTTGCCGTCGTTCCTGCTTCCAGTTGCAGGGTGTCGTAATCCGAAGCCCCGTCGTTTTTAGTGTTCACGACAATCGACGTACAGCCATCCGGAAGCGGAAACGAAAAAGGCAGAGCGGTGATCTGCTGATCCTCCGGATTGAATACGCTTATTTTCTGGTTCTGGGCATCTTGAAACCGCACGCGGGCAAAGCGGGCGTTTTCCATATTTCCTGAATAGGTAAGCACTTTGAAATCCCTGACATCCGTCTCAATGGATGAGTAGGCGGCATTGTTAACCAGATCGCCAGTTGGCGTCACGGCACGTCCCTCTTTAATCTTACTTTTATCCAGGATATTTTTGCCCGGTTTGGTTTTGCGGACGTACTGTTCTTCAAGCTCGGACATGGGTAGAAAAGGGCGAAGGTCAACATCCTGGGTGGCTACTACCAGGCGAAAAGGTTCCGTCTCGGTTGACACCTCCCCGTATTCGACCTGAATAGAGGTGTAATCACTGTAGCCGCCGCCCTTGGTTGTCATGATGACGTTCGCACAATTAGCGGGCAGGGGAACTGTGGCGGGCAGCGTGAAAAAGTGAGCGGAATTTGCGTTGTAAACGCCTAGTTTGCCACCCGCTGCGTTTTCAAAGCGTACCTTCACTCCTTCCGGGTACTGGATGTTGCCCTTAATGGTGAGGTGTTGTTGCCCCCGAACATCCATTTTTCCGGAAACGGAAAACCCGGGAGCCGTAACGATCTCCCCTTCATTATCGAGTCCGAGCCCCTCCCGCACTTCGGCTGGATTGAAAATGTTTTTGCCCGGCACGGTACGGGCGGCAAACTGGGCCAGGGCTTCGAGTTTCTTTAGAAACGAGGGCAGGTGTACTTTGCTCTCGTCCATACGGGTTGCATAAATCTCCACCAGCGTCGCTACAGGCCCCTCTTCGAGTTGAAGCTTGCTGTAATCACTACTACCCCCCGTT
>NZ_NMPS01000193.1:0-28344 GCF_002261125.1 Siphonobacter sp. BAB-5385
AAGCTTGCTGTAATCACTACTACCCCCCGTTTTGGTGTTGAAAACGATGAAGACCGTTTCGGGCGGCGTAACAAACGAATACGGAAGCTCCGTAAAATCTACGCCGTTGGCGTTGACCCCTTTAATCAAGGTCCGATCGGCCCGCTCGAATCGAATTTTTACGGCATCCTCAAACTGCATGTTTGCCTGCAGGGTGTAGAGCGTATTGGCCCGCAGGCTTCGGCGGATGTAGGAATAACCCGGTAACAACTCAATCTCGTAGGCGTTATTAATGCCATACCCTTCTTTAATCTTGCGAGGATCAATCAGGTTTTTACCCTCGACGGTAAAAATGTCGTTTTCTCTTCGCTTACGCTGCCGTCCGCGGGAATAGAGGAATTACTTTCGCGGTTGATGGTATCTACCGAGCGGTAGATACGGTCCCCATCGAATACAATTACGTCCAGAACTGGACTGTATACCCCGCCCGTTCCAGGCACTTCGCAAGTCAGCTGATCGCCCGTTTCTACCAGCGTTTGCTCCAAAGCGGGTAGATTCAAGACCGGATCCCACTTGCCCAGATCTTTTCGGCCCACCGCAAGACTTGCGATCCGGTCTTCAATGATTTGAGGCCAGCCAAAAGGAACCAGTGATTTTCCTGTGCTTTGTTCTATATACTGCTCTGACTTCATGTCGTATGGGTAAATACGTTTTCTTCAAAGGGAGGATTATGCAGGCGTAAGCCGGATTCTTTGCCTTTTACGAGCACAAACTTCGGCTGATTGCCCTGCATGGCTGATGCCGCTTCGGCATCAGAATTGACGACCACAAGGTTATTGGTGACCTCCAGGGAATCGCCCGCTTCCCGAAGGTCTGCATCCGTTTCACCTCCAAAGCGGTAGTAGGGCTTGCCCTGCAGCACGCGGAAGACAAAGCCCGAAGCCATGCCGTAGGTACCTTCGCTTGATAGGTCCAGATGCAGTTCATGACCTTCCAGGGCATTGATTAGCACCGCAGGCGATACCCACAGCTCTCCCGTAGCGGGGTTATAGGTCCACTCGGTGTTTTTCTTAAGCTTGACTTCGGATACCGTTCCCTGCTTGAAGTAGACCGCCTTGAGCGTATAGTTGCCGACTTTGGCCTTGACATTATAGCTAGGAGTGGCCGTAAAAACTTCTACCTCTGCTCCGTCGATCTCCTCGATCGTCGTCGTGCCGGTGATGGTTTCGTAGGCATCAGCCGTTTCTTCTTTTGCTGCACCTACGAGAGAGCGTAAAGCCTCATTTGCATTGTGGGCATAGGTGAATTCCTTGGCATCCGAGGTATTTGATATCCTGGCTGGTTGCACGTAGAGATTGCCTGCCTGCGTAGAGCCCCGCTGCACGTAAAAAGCAATTCCGGATAGCTCGACAGGCGTCGCAAAACCCGGCAGGCGTTGCCACGGACCGTCCTTCATAATCCAAGGTCCGTTCTGAGCTTTGTTCGTCTGGCCCACTACTCCGACGACCATTTCCAAGGCACCCGGTACGCCATCAACCGCCTGAATCCCTTCCAGATCAATGTTGCTCGTGGCCGCTACGTCTACGCCGGCTTTGATGTAGCGAAGGGTGGTACCTGCCATCTGCGTGGCCATTGCGGCCGCCGCCCGAGCGGATTGCGAGATCATGAAGCGAACCATCAGCTCAAGGACGGGCTGTACTTCATCAGGGTCAATGACCTGATTGTCTGCCCGAAATAGATACGAGAGGGCGTCCCACATTTGGGCTTCCGTTACTTCATTCATGGTAGCACCTCCTTGGTTTTAAGTCGTCCGCCAAACCGGCCACCGAACCAGCGAGGGTCCGTAGGCTTACACCGTTCAATCCGCATAATTCGTCCGCAGTATTCAGTTACAAATCCCGATAGCCCTTTCAGGCTCTTGCCTTTAATCCGTACGCCGTACAGGCCCGATTCCCAGTCCTCTGGAAGCGTCACCTCAAACCAAGCGGTCCCCACCGAGGACGTTATTTGAAGCCCGTCCGTACCCTCGACGACTTCGCCTGTAATCAGGTTCACGACCTGCAGGGTGTACTGAGCTTTGCGGGTTACGCGGCTCGTAATTCGATCCAGCGAAGGCACGTAGCTATTACCCAGATTGCCGATAATGACGGGACTCGGGAAGCTACAGGCCGATGTGGGGGCCTGGAAAATGAGTTTATTATCTGCTGTCGTCGTGATCCGACGGCGGGCCACGGCTTCCGCTGCGTTTTTAACTTCGACGATCACTTCCAGGCCCTGTGGCACTTCGATGACGGTGTGTAGGTCTAAAAGCCCGGGATACACCGCTTCGAAGTCCAGTAAGCCCTGTCCGTTAGTAAGCGAGCGTACGCTGACCGTATAGGGACCTTCCTCATTTTGATCCCACCAGGCCAGGTGTGCGTCAAAGGAGGGTGCCTCCAGTTTGCCGCCGTTCCAGGCGAATACGCTACCGGTCAGCGTTAGCTTTTTGCCGTTTGCACCGTTGAGTTCTAAGAAGGTGATGCGTAAATCTTCTTCGGTATCTACTACATTCCCCTCGTACTCGGCTGAGCTGATGATGCGAAGTTCACCATTGCTTTGCTCGGAGTAATGCGTTGCCGTATGGGCAGGATCACCCACCAGACATTGTACGAAGTTGAAGGTGTAATTGCCACCCCGGTTGTTACCTGACAGCTCAATAGGCCGAAAGGTTTTATTTGGAAACAGAGCCTGCACCTTCATGGTGTTAGCCATGCCCAGTACGGCCGTTAGAAAACTTCCCCGGATTAGATACGCTGGCACTCTTCGAGCCGCTAGTTGCTCCAGGGCCGCAATGTCGAGTTGCGTACGCGATTCGCCCACCCCTACGCGGCTCCACTTCTCGGTGAACCGGCCGTCGAGTAGCATGGTGGCTCCGTAATAGATCTTCTTTCTCGAATCGCCAATGCGAACCGATAGATCGTCCTGAATATCACCGTACTCTTTCTTTTGCCTGATTTCGAAGACCTCGGCTTTATCATCCTCACCGGGTACGGCTTCGATTCGCAGAAACCGGTACTCCACGTGCTTTTGAAACTGATCCAGATCTTTGATTCGCTTGATGTCGGTATCATAGCCTCGTCCGATCGCTACCTGCACCTTGCCCATCGTTCTGAACTCGATGTCGATGGTTTCCCATTCGTTACGGTAGGTCAGAGCGTTCAGATTGGCTGAATCCTCGAAGTACTCGGCATCGTGGCGAATCGTATAGGGTTTATCCTTGACGTACGCTCCGTTTTCATTGATGTAAGCTGAATCCGCGGTAATACCAGAGTCGTAAAAGGTGTAAATCGAAATCTTCGTCCCGGCCAGATTCCGAAGGCGAAACTGCATGGTCAGGCGTACCCGATTGGCCGTTCCGGTTGAGAAAAATTTGGTTCGAAGGGTATACGGGTCTTTTCCTGCACCGGGACCAAAATCCTTGTCTTTATCAAAGCGGCCGGGAACGATTACCGTCAGCTCCTCAAAAAGCTTGGAGGCCAGTCCTCCCGGACCGTACGTGAATCCGGGCGTTGCTTCCCAGTTGGAAAGGGGCACTTTAAACTGCTCTGAGATATACCAACCAGATACCTGAAACTCGCGGGCGTAGTCGAGCGGCTCGCCATAGGGCATTTTAAGCCGCAACTGCTTCACGCTTCGCTTCAGGCGTCTGACCTGATCGTAGTTCATTAAAATCGTCTCGGTCGCTAGGTCCGGATTCGATTTCACCACGACGGGGCGACTAGGATCAATCTGGACATCGCTAAGAGCCGTACCATCAAACTTTTGACGGTAATACGAAATAGCCGAACCGTTTAAAAGCGATATGCGGCGAAACATCCAAACGCCATTCACCTGCAACAGCTGAGCACTGCGAAGAATGCAAAGCTCTTCAAGTACCGTCCAGGCGGGCTCAAAATCTTCTTTATTGGTCAGATAAGCCAGGTAATTAATCAGCAGCTGCGAAAGCGGATTCTGCGATGTGTTCATCCGCGTTTCAAAGACATGATCGGCTACCCATAAATCCAGCTCCAGACCCGTTTGCTTTAAGGCTGCCCGAATGATGTCCTGAGCGGTAGCCGGGCCCACCAGAAAGCCAGAGGGTGGAACGAAGTTCACATCCTTTAAATCCCCTAGCCCGTCGGCGGCTTCGAGCGTCATAAACTCGCGGGTTTTGACGGGTTCCTCCAAAAGGTCCGTCACTAACCAGCCCTGCCAAAACAGGGAACCTTCTTTATAAATCGTACGCTTGAAGCGTTTAGGATCGTCACTATAGAAACTCTCCAGCCGCAAGGTGGCTGAATTCAGGATCCGGGTACGGGTTTTCGAACTATAGATACCCGGCCCCATTTCGTTTTTTCCTGTTCCGCCCGTGTAATCAATCACGATCGGATCAGGAGCGTATTCTTTCAGCTCGACGGGAAACTTCTTATGGTTTTTTTCAGCGATTTCATCCCGCCAGGTCGTACCGTAGCGATCAACGTATTCCGTGAAGAATTTTAGTCCGTAGGTCATTGCTTTGCCCACCTCCCTTCTTTCTCACGGTACTCTTCATACGTCCTATAAATCTCCCTGCCTTCCAGGTTTAAAATGGTAAGGTGTCGGGTAGTACTTCCCCCAGGCGTTGCCATTCTGGATTGTGCCGTTTCCCGAACCGCACTCACCCAAAAAGGCTTGAGAATACCAGTCAAATCCCTCAAGGGGGCAATTACTTCGGGATTCGTCCGTGCATTGGAGTATTCGCCCGCCTCAGCATTTACTCCGAAAATCCGACCGTAGGCAATACCTCCGCTGGCAAACTTCTGACGCTTTTGAACTGCTCCTTTCATGCCTGCTCCTAATGCAGTCAAGGCAACGCCAGCTATGATAGCAGCAGGAGCAGCGGTGAAGATGTTGGTCATCAACGGGATCAGTTTAGCAGTAACTATCCCGTATTCAATAAGGGACTTGCCCATCATCTGAAACATGCCCCCCATTACCCCTAGAAGCATTTGAGGCAAATCCTGAATACCAGCGGTACCGGCAATCAATCCCCCAATAACTTCACCCATTCCTACCATGGCATCAACGGCACCTTGTCGAAGGGTTTCGTTCATGCCTACTATAAAATCCATCAATTGCCGTTGAACGCCATTCAAGGGTTTTGACAGGTCGATTCCATTGGCCGCCGCAATGATCTGATCAATCTCAGCATAGCGGTTTAGCTTGCCCTGGCTTTTCTGCTCCCGGTTGAAGGGATCCATTACTGCCTTGGCATTACTAGTCGCTCTTCCAGCCAGGTAATCGGTCACACTATCCCGAGATGGAGTAAGCTTGGGCCGGTTATAGATTCGGTCGAGTGCCATTTCCCGACGAGCATCAGCAAGTTTTCGCTCGGTCGCCAGAATGCTTTGCGTGATAAGTTGCTCTTTGAGCTTATCATCGATATTCATCACCCGGAACCGCCGAATTTCTTGCAACCCCTCTACCTCGATTTCATTGAGAGTGCGTCGGTCTTTGCTAGCAGCCGCTTCTACGTTAAGAAGCTTTTCAAGCTCTTTAGTTGCCTCCTCGGTGGCGTCTTTCCGGCTATTGAGACTATCCGTATCGGCTACGGTAGCCGCCGTTGAATTTTGAGTAGTTTTAGTTACATCCTTGTTGGCTTCAATCAGACCCGTGAGCGACTTGATAGCCTGCTCATTTTGATAGATCTGGGCGTTATTGTTTTTGATTTTCTGCACTTCGAGATTGTACTGAATCTCGTCGTTGTTGCCCCGGGTTGGGCCATACATATTGTTGCTGGGCGTATCCTGAGCTAGCTTAGCAGATTGCTTGTGCAAAGCCGCTTTTTTCATCAGCTCCTGATTCTCCAGCCGCAGACTGACGATTTCCTCGGCAAAGACGTTGGCTTTACTCTCAGCCGCCCGTGCCAGAGCCGCCCGGTAGATGCTACCAGCCAGTTGATCGTAGGCGGACTTTAACTCATCCGTTTTGAGTTTTTCTGAATCCAGTTTTCCAAAGTAGTCCGGGTATTGAGCTTTGAGTTTATCAACGGCGGCTGCACGTTCATCTTTGGACTTTTTCTCATCCCCTGCTACCGATACCAGAGCCTTTACTTTCTCGATTTCGGCTCCCGTCGCTTTGGTTACCTCGTCCGTTACATCAGCCAGTCGGGCCGCTGATTCAATCGTGGGATTGTAAAGCTTATACAGGGCGTAAGTGCCTGCTCCAACCAAGGCCACTGCTGCGGCTAACGCTGCATAGGGTCCTAAAGAGGCTAGCATGGCCGTACGCTCTGCTCCAAGTACGGTGGTGAGGACCTTTTTGGCATTGGCTAGATTCTGAATACTACCCGCCAGCGTTCCCGCCACGTAGATCGTCGGGCCCATCGCGGCCGCAACTCCCAGCGTTGCCAAAATCGCGGTTTGCTGGGAATCATTGAGTCCTTCAAACCAAGCCGCCAGATTCTCAACGCCATTGGCTGCCTGCGAAAGTAAACCGCTCAGCTGTGCATTCTGATCGATCACCCGTCCGTAGGTATCTCCAGCAATGGTCATTGAATCCTGTAAGTTTTCAACGCCATTCTTGAATCCTGATGTCACGCGTTCAGCTTTAGCCAGCTCAGCGGTAAGCATGGAGATGAACTCCCGCGGACCTTTACCTGCCGCCTGCAGTTGCTTGCTGATCTGCTCGGAATCTACCGTACCAAAAAGTTTCCGAATCGCTCCGGCAGCTACCGGTGCTTGGTTGATAAGCGGTTTCAAATCTTCGGCCAGCACTTTTGTCTTCGTGGACATCTGCGTAAGTTGCATGAGCACGAGCCCAAACTGCTCTTTACCTCCACCCCCTAAAGCAATCGCGTTACCGAATTGCTTCATGATGTCGAAGGATTCGGCAGCCGAGTAGCCGCCAGCTTGACGAAACAGTACATCACCCCGCAAAGCCTCCTGAATGCCAAGGCCCGGCAACGCATAGATTTGCTTTAAATCCTTTTGCCGTTGCATGGCCTTATCGGCATTCCCTTCCACGACAGCAAGTCCGCGACGCAGGGCATCGAGTTCTCCGTAGGCCCGAAGCGACATCGTAGTCAGGGCAGCCAAAGGAGCCGTGACGGCAAGCGTGAGGTTTCGCCCCGCGTTACGGGTAATGTCGACGAGTTCTTTCTGAGCCCGGCGGCGATCGTCGATGACTTTCTGAGCGGCCCGTCGCTGGGCTTCGGCTGCTTTCTCAGCGGCCTTGGCTTCCTCTTCTGCCAGTCGCCTAGCTGCTTCAGCTGCTTTCGCCTTTTCATTGTTGAGCTGCTGTAACTGTTCCCGCATCCGCTGCGGGCCCTGCAGCACGTACATCTCCGCGTTTAACTTGCGGATTTCAAGGCTCAGAGCTTTAGCGGAATCACTGTCGGGCTTTAATCCCCGGGCCAGCAAATCATTGAGAGCCGCCGTGTAGGCCTGGGTTTTAGCCTGTACCATGGCGATGCGATCGCCGTTAATCTGGTACTGTCCATTGGCTACGTTGATCTGAGCATTTAGTTTGCCCAGCGTGTTACCCACCGCTTTGGCCTGCGTGTCCAGATTGGCACCTAGTACCAGTTTACGCTGAGCGTCCCCTACTTTTCCGGAAATGGCATTGAGCTCGCTGGCTTTCCGTGAAAAATCAGCTACAAAGTCTTTCAGCGACCGCTTGGAGTCGTTGATCGAGGTTTGCAGGCCTGAATTATCGCCGGTTATACCAACGTTTATGCGAGATGCCATTTACTTGATGTTTCGTAAGGGGTGATCGGCAGGTAAATTTTCGAGAGCAGCTTTTAGATTCGCCTGGATTTGTTGGTCCTCCTCATCGGTCAGGCGGGGAACCACGAGCACGGGATCAAAACTGAGTCGAATGATATCGCGGCCCCGAATGGGACGGCTTTTCGAATCGCGGTTGACGTTACAGAGGGTAGCGATGACTTCGCGTGTGTAGAGCCAGCCGCGTTCGAGTTCGTAGAATTTCTTCTGACGATACCCCCGAAAGGCCAGGCCAAAATCACAGGGCCGCATGTCCCAAAAGACATCGGGCATAATGCCCATTTCGCCCATGGCCACGGCGGCCAAATCCTCCCAGATTTCAACCGGATCCTTTACAGGTTCGGGCTCATCTCCATCGGATTCGTCACCGTCTCCCCAGTCGGACTCGTCATCGAGTTCATCGTCTCCATCGTCAGCGTCTCGGTCGTCTCCTGAGTCAGAATCTCGGTCATCATCTGTCTCCCCACTGTCAGAATCCGCATCTGCTCCCGATCGTGCTTGTACTGCACTCTCAGGGCTTGGGCCAGCTTTCCCAGAAAATCCAGGTACTCACCCGCCTCCTCCAGAATCGTGATCTGCTCATCCTCGGAGAGTTCATCCATTAAATCGCAGACTTCGTCAATGGATTCAAAGGGCATCTCTGCCGCCTGCAGGGCCGCAAAGAACAAATACGCCCGCACTTCGAAGTGATTGAGGTTTTCCTCGGAAAGTCCTTCACTCCGCAGCAGCTTTAAAAACAGAAGCTGGGTGTAGTTGGAGAAACGGAACTTGACGGTGTCAGCTCCGATTTTCTTGGTGATGATACCTTTGGAACTAGGCATGGGAAAGCTTCAGGTTTGGGGTAAGGGAAAAAGGGAAGTAAGCACTTCCCTTTTAGGCGTTGGGTACAGTCAGAACGGTAGGCTTACCTTTCACGTTGGCCGTTACTTTGTAAGTCACGTTATCGCCGATCTTGCTGTCTTCCGACAGGTCAGCAATCGAAAGCGGATACACCTTCATCTTTTTGCCAGCAACTTTGTTGCCAATGGCGACATTGATGACCGTACCCGTATCAGAAGCTTCATCCCACTGGTCATAGCCCCAGGCACCAGCGGCAACCTGCAAGTCGGTATAATCCACGGAGATTCCGCCAATGTCGATGGTACGGTTAATGCCGGAGGGTTCGTAATCGGTTTCAAGGCCCAGCTCCTGGCACATCGTCTCCAATTGCTTGATGGTCTTTTTGCGGGAGAAGTCCGACATACACCCAATGAGCGTAATTGCATTGTCGGCCCCGATTAGGTACATGAAGTGATTCTTCCCATGTACGCGTTTAGTTCCAGTGATTCCAGCCATGAGCTTAGTTTTTGGAAATGGTTGATAACACGTTAAAGGTGAGGCCTCGCATGGGTAGCTCAGCTTCGCTGTAGTAATCGTCTTCCTGTTCTTCGAGGGTCATAAATTCGATGGTGGTATCCTCCACCGTACCCTCGTAGAAGTGAAGCTTTTTGGAGATCAGATCGCTGACCTGGAAGACCTCGTCCTGATCGCTTCCCACAATAGCCAGGTAGAGTATCTCTTTCAAGTGCGAGCTGCCGTCCTGCGTTTTCGTCGACGACGACGATTGGGTTTTGTAGAGAATGAATGTCCCTACGGGCCCATCGGAAGTAAGCACCGATTGCGGGGGTCGGTTGGGATAAACCCGGTCGCCTACTAAGGGACTGATGTCCTCATCCTGCGTTAACGCGTGAAAGATTACCTGTCCTGTCATCTAAAGGGGCCGGCTTTGCGGTCGATTTCGTTTACTTTGGCTTCGACGCCGTCCTTGAATCGTTCGATCACCTGAGACTGGGTCTGAAGGCCCGAGCGTTCGATGAAGGGCTTACCTGCCCATTTCTCAGTGCCGAGTTCAATAAAGTGAGCCCGCCAGCCGACGTGCGTTTTGGACTTGTTTACGCCGACGAGTACAGTAGCCGTGCTATCCGAATCGTAGACGATCTTGCGACGAATGTCCCGGCGGGTAGCCCCGCCTCGATCTCCACTATGCAACTGACCCAGAAAGCTGCTGAGTCGCATATTGAAGTTCATTCGTCCGTCGGGAGCGTTACTTTTCATGGCGGCTTCCATGGGTTTGGCCGCTTCGTTTAAGATGCCGCCAATCGCCCTACGGTCGAGTCCTTTGTCCAGATTATCCAGACTTTGAAAGGCCGCGTCCGCTCCGTCAAGACTTAGCTTGGTCTTCATCGGCTACCTCAGCCTTCTCAGATGCTACCTCGTCAGCTTTCACCTGATTTTTTGCTTTCGTTGCCTTAGCGGGCTTGCCCTCCTTGGGTTTTACCTCTTCGGCGTCGAGCTGCTTGGCGTAGCCCGCACCCACGAGCATGGCCGCTTCTTCGATATCGTCGCGGACATCGCCCGCTTTCGCTTTGAAGTGCTCGTGGTCCTTGATGAATTCGATTTTCATGCGTTTTTGAGTTTAGTGTACAGCCGCCAGCCGGCACGCTGTCCAATTTCTTCGACCGCTTCGATGGTGTAGATTCGCTTGGGATAGTCTTCATCGAAGAGCCGCATCCGCGTATCCGGTACTTCAAAGCCTTCAATGGCCATGTCCAGAAAGTGAAACTCCCAGATTACGTATTGAAGAGCTATGAGAATATCTTGCTTGAAACCCTCCGTAGGCTTAGTCAGCTTGCCTTGGGAGGCAGGAACTTGCGTTGCCCAATCCGTCCAGGCCTCTTTCACGCTTCCCGAGGTGCCCCGCGTTGAAACCGGATACTGAAGCGTAATCATCCGGTTCAAATGGCCGGGATTTATGCGATCACTGGCCATACGTGCGGATTCATTAACGTTTCACTCGTGCGGGTCTTCTCATCGGGCGTATCAGCCCGGTTGGCATACCGCTCCTGAATGAAGAGATACATCGCGTCAATCAGATCAGCCGGTATTTCATTCGCCGACGGATAACCCGCCTTGAAGGTGATTGTCACCTCGTCGGTATCCGGAAACGATTCAGTGCCCACCAATCGAACTACGCCCTGCTTATCGGAAATTTTCCGAGCCCGAAAGCGATTCATTGCCAGATCCTGAATGTTCCCTTCAGAGTCCAGGTAGCTGACTTTGACATCCGAGGGTTTGCCAAACGGTACCACCGAAAAGATCATCTCACCGTTCCACCAGCCCTGCAGCGTAAGCGTGTACTCGGCTTCCATGAGCTGCTGGTGCGTGTAAGCTTCGACCCGGTCGCGGGCCGCCCGCATGAGGCGTAAAATCTCTTTCCCTTCTGCCGACTGCTCAGTCGCCCGGGTGCGAAGGCTCCCGACTACCGCCTGAAAGGTCAGGGGCAGCTGAGCAGACTGAGCAGTGCGAACAGGAAGGGCAGATATCATTACTTACCTTTTTTCGAGGTTTCGGTTTTTTGTTCCGGATTTTCGGGCGTTTCGACCAGAGGATCGGCTTTGCCATCTTCGAGATTTTTTTGATCCTCGGGCGTTAAGTTTTCGGCGAGCAGCTGAGCGTTTTCTTTCGAATCGGCTTTACCTGCCACTGCGAAACCGCCGTCGATGAGTTTTTGGGCCGTTTTAGCTTCTAGTTCGACCTCATCCCCGGGGAAGTAAGCTAGACCCACGTGGGGCTGTAAGATTGTGACCTTTTTCATGAGCTTTTTGGTAAAAAGTGAGCAGTCGATAACTGCTCACTCTCGTTTACGATTAGCTATTAACCAGGTTAGGCGATGATGTCCTTAATGGCCGCAAACGACTCCGGACGAGCCACGGCACAGTCACCATACAGGGCAGCGTTGATACGCGTTTCGCCCTTCGTATCCAGCGAGTACGGGTTAACCAAAATGTCCACGCCGCCCCAGATACCCATCCAGAAGTCCTGCCAGTTACCGAAGATGGACGCTGATGCGTTCGTCGTCGTGCCTTTTGTGATGTTAGAGGGTACGTTGTTGGTAACGCCGATTTTAAAGCCATTGAGGGTATTAGCACCTTCTTCCATGATGAAGCGGTCGCTTCCTTCGATTTTCGGCGTCACCTGCATAGCTGCTACCACTTTGGGGTTCAGCAGGTAACCTAACCGACCCAGATCGGCGTTATCGATGGCGATCTCCTTGTAGAGATTGACAACATCCTTCCATGTGACGGCCGCCCCGTTGGCGTTGGTCGCATTTGAAACGGCACCCCCTGCGAACACGGCACCAATGCCCGCCGTTTGCAGAATACCACGTGGCTGATTGTTGGCTCCTGAACCGTTGATACCTGCTGCGTCAAACTTGGAACTCAGTTTGTTGATCAGGTAAGTACGAACCGTGAGATCAATATTGATTTCGCTCTGGTTCAGCAGCTGGTTGGAAATATCCACGTACGCAGCCAGACGTTTGGGCGAGAGAACGGGCGTTACAATCGTTGGATTCAACTTGTCCGCATCCGCATTTTCCGCTTTCCAATTTGGATCGTCATTGTCCACAAAGCGGGGCAGAGCGATGTTACCCGTAAGGCCAGTCATGAACGTGGCACCCATGCTTTGCAGAACAATTTTGTTGTACAAGGATTGGTAGAATTTACCAATGCTGGTGGTAATCAATTGACCGCCCTGATCGCCAGCTGCCGTCGTTTGACCAGTAGCGGTCATATCCCGACGACTTACTAGGCCCGCCTGAATCATATCCGCACCATCTTTGCTGCGAACGAAAAGGCCATAAGGCAGCACTACGTTCCCTTCTGGATTAATACCGTTCGTGCGAGCTTCGTTGAAACCCTCTTCAATCACTTCAGCATCAATGCCGGACAGGGCCGTGCCTTTCAATTTGGAGCGAATCACGCGACCTAAACTGAACTGATCCAAATCGCGTTGGTCGCGTTCAGAGATGTGCTTGTTACCGCCTTCACCTAAGTGAATGTGCGTGTGCGATCCGGAACGTTGATTACCACGGGCTTCAGCTTCTTCCACCAATAGCTCTTTCTCTTCTTCTTTGAGATCAGAAAGCGACTGATTAATGGCTGCGAGGTTACCGCGTTCCTCGTCGGTCAATTCGCGTTTTTCCGCATTTTGAGCCGTTCGGATTGCATCGCGTTCCTGAATTTTGGCCGCCATCAAATCCTTGACCTGCGTGAGATTACGTTTCATTTGCTTTGCTTAGTTTAATTAAACCCATTTAACAGAAGCCAGTCTTTCGTGGAAAGCACGAATGGCTTTTCTTCCACTTGCTGGGTTTCTTGACTTTCGGACTCGTCCTTTTGACGTTGCTCGCGGGCGTTGATGCGTTCATCGTACTCGCGTTTAGCGATTTGAAGTCCTTCTTCTCCGGTCCCCTTGTACGCCCCAATCGTGACGGGGGAAAGGTCCCAGAGCTTTTTAAGCTTATTGATCTGACGGACTTCGTATTCGATGCCGTCTTTCTCTTCCGTCAGCCAGGTGATGTCGGTACCATTGTAGCGTAATTCGAACTCGAAGGATGAATCCCGGAGATCGCCCCGGTTCACGTGTACTTCGATGCTACGTCCGAGTTCCGTATCGGGCAGTTCAACCGTGTACTTGACGCCAATCTCATCCTCTTCCCAGGTCAGCGTCTTGGAATAGTTCGCTCCCAGAAGCTGATTGACATCGTGATTGAACTTGCAAAGCACCTCGGAGATGTCACAGCCTTCTAAGGCTCCGGGCATAATCCGCTCGTAAAAGCCCCACATGTAGCGAGAGAGCTGATTATAGACAATCCCGTAGCCGGAAAGGTATTTCTTTCCATCAGCTCGGGTTTCGATCGCAAACTGCGACCGGTTATGCGTCCGGAGTTCCCGACCCTGCGGAACCTGGGTCTGTGACCTTCTTTCCATTGGTTTTAAGCTTTAGTATCTCATCGGCCTGATCGAGTTTCATGAATCCTTGGGTAATCCAGTGATCTTCGCCGTCGTCAAAGCCGTTTCTGTCTTCTAATTCGAGTACCTGATTGTGCGTCAGAATGCCGCAGGTGATAGCAATCCGATAGATTTCCCAGCGGGTTTTTGCATCCGGCCGGAGCAGGTTGTTCAGGTTCATTTTCACGTACTGCCCCCCCATCGCTTGTCAGTACGAATGCATTTATAGGCTACTTCCTGCTCAAAAGACTGAATGAACGTCATCAGGGCGATGTTGATGAACGACATGAACTGTGATTCA
The DNA here is from genome assembly GCF_002261125.1 of Siphonobacter sp. BAB-5385. Taxonomy (NCBI): domain Bacteria; kingdom Pseudomonadati; phylum Bacteroidota; class Cytophagia; order Cytophagales; family Cytophagaceae; genus Siphonobacter; species Siphonobacter sp. BAB-5385. The sequence goes on from NZ_NMPS01000193.1 coordinate 13,893, forward strand.
ATCCCGGTACCGCCCCACGTATTATTTTGCGAAGCATCCCCCATCATATGACCGGGAACACCCATCATTCGGTAGATATCAACGTCGGTTTTAGCGAAAAACTCGACCATTTGTGACTCGACGGGTTTGCTTCCAATTTCATGGAACTTCAATCCGTTGCCCAACACAGTAATATCACCCGTATTCTGCACACCCTGCTTGGTAGAGTCTTTCCACATCTGCTTAGCAGCTTTGGCTTTTGTTTCGTCCAGATTCGCTTCAGAAGTCAGTATACCACCTAGGAACGTACCGTTTTGGTAGTATTTACTGATGAATTCCTGAGCCGATAAGGCTACTTTGAACGTCTTGGGAGCAAAGCCCCAAGGGGCAATTCCAATTTTACCGTCGAGCGTCAAAAACTTCAGGTGAATTACCTCCTCTTCATCACAGACGATTCCGCCCGGAAAGTGGTAATACAGCCGATCATCCGTCTCGATGATGGTTACATCGGTGAATTTGTAGACAATCAGCTCCTCGGTCTCCCTGTACTTGTTTTTGACAATGCGGGCCACCCCATTTCCGTAGACTAAGAGGTTAGCCATCAGGGCTTTTTTGAAATCGACTGCGTTTACATGGCGTGAGGCTCTAAGAGTGAGTACTTCGGTCAGCATATCGCCCTCAACCTCCACCCGGCGACCATCCTTTTTCTGCAAATGAGCGACGGGAAGGGTCGAAAACAGACTCGACATCACCCGAACGCTACCGAAAAAGGCACTTAGGTTCATGGCCGCCGTCGCATTGACGCGTACCTGATCCAGATGAAGCCCGAGAATCTTAGATAACTCGCCAGTCGCATCCGTAAGGCTATGCCCTACGGATGCTGAACGCTGTTCGGAAGCTGAGGTGCGTTTGAATGGCCATTTAAGATTCCAGAATGCCAATTGGGGTGAGAGCTACCGTTTCTACTATGAGCCCCAAAATTGACTATTGGGAAAATACGTGTTGGTAAGAAAAACTCACTATTTCACACTGGAAAGTGAAAATTATTTAGCCCGTCGGCTTTTGTGCCAGGCATGCTTGAAAGACTCGAAGGTGCCGTAGGGAGCCTGAAACCCATAGGTATTGGGAAAGTAGCTTACGGCAATGTGGTAAGAATCAGAAAGAGACAGCTTTTTAGCTTCCAGCGTATGGATGGTTTGTACAAGGTTCATAAACCCTTCCTGGATGGTGGGAATACGTGAAGATTGCATAGAGAAAAGGTGTTTTGGGGCATTGGTATCTGCTACTAAAATACACAATTTTCAGCAAAAAATCCCTGTAAAATCGGGTGAATTTTACAGGGATTTTTGCGTTTTGCCCCGCGAACGGTATACATTATACGAGTATCACAAAAACCAATGTTCCGACTCAGAAAACGGGTTTTCATTTTCAATATCTGAAAATTTATTTTTTTCTGATTGATTTTCGAGGGCTTTACCTGCAAATAAATCAGGGCAGCTACGCAAAGAGCAGCCCCGGCAAAGCTTGCCAGGGATTTGTAGTAGAGAAGTTCCATGATGGTTGATAGGTTAAGATTTTTTATAGGCTGCTTCAAACTCAGCGAAGGTTTTAAAAGGGGATTCTAATTGATGCTGCTTCCAGAAAAGCTCTATGCCGATCTGGTAGGCTTCCTGAAGGGTAACACCTTTAACCCGTACGCAGTAGATTGATCGTACGGTTTGAATAAACGATTCTTGAATAGTTGGGACAGCGGTGAGAGGGCTCATAGTTACCACATTTGGAAGGGGGTTTCTTTATTTTGCTCCATGAGGCATTTCTTAGCCAGAATGGAGGAAGTAATACCGTCAATCTTTTCTTTCGACTTGTTTTTATTGACCATGGCTAAGCCCGAGGGATACCGGTTCAAAACAACGTTGTTAGCCATCCAACCCAGCACAGGATTGTTCATGTGGTTGATGGTTCGCTTTAGAATACCAAGCTCAAACTGTTGCGTAGCCTCGCCGACGTGGGTTTGATTTTGAGGAACACCCGTACACTCGATGCCGTCCTCATTCAGGGTTCCTGCGAGTTGGTTGGCATTGTACATGTCGTAGTAAATGTGCTTTAGATTATACGTTACCGCTACCCACTTGATAAATTTCTCAATGGCATCGTAATCGGTAGCATTCCCGGGTGTAGTAAAGACCAGTCTCTCATCAATCCAATACGAAAGCGTATGAAGCCCTCCGGAAATCCGTTCTTCTACCGTTTCTTCGGGAATCCACTGCCAGCTCAGTAGCACCTCCCGGCCGTCGTCCATTGGAAAAATCAGTGAGAACGAGGTAAAGTCAGACGTCTGGGCAAGGTCTAATCCTCCAAAGCAGGGACGGCCCTTTAGCTCTTCGAGATCAACCGGCCAGTGCGATGCGTTCCAGTGTTCGGCCTTAATCCATGCATCTGGAGCATTGTACCAGATATTACACTTTTTAGTTACAAACTCCCGGCGTTTACTGATCCGGCGGACGGCGACCTTTGATTCGGCTATCAAATCCGAAAGCTTAACCGATACGCCCAGGTTGGGATTGGCTTTGATGTAGTTCTCGGGATTCGCCCAGCCAAACCGGGTTTTCTTAACTTCCTCCTCTTCATATTCTTCGACTTTCGCATCATCGGCGTCTATCTCGTAAATAGCAATAAAGAGCTGATCGTCATCAAAAAAGCCATCGAGTACCCCCTTACAGTCCCGCTCCATGTCGTAACAAGGCGAGGTCAAATTTAACCCGGCCGTCGTGATTACCAGCTGCATGGGATTGGTACGAGCCCCCATCGACGAAGCCATCACATCGTACACTTCATCGTTTTTGTGGGCGTGGTACTCATCGACGATCGCCAGGTAGGTATTCAAACCGTCCAGCGTGTCGGCATCCGATCCCAGGGCGGTAAACTTACCCGACGTCTCCTCGACCTCGATTTCATGCTTCCATGCTTTGTAGACTTTCGAAAGCTCTGGGGCCCGCTTAATCATCCGCTTGGCCTCGTCAAAAATGATTTTCGCCTGATCTTTCTTCGTTGCCACCGAATAGACCTCAGCCCCCTGTTCCCCGTCCATGTAGAGCATGTACAGGGCAATACCCGCCATGAACGTGCTTTTGCCGTTCTTCCGGGCTACCTTCAAATAAGCCCTGCGAAACAGCCGGGTATCGTCCTCTTTGTAAAACCCAAACAGACACCAGACAATCCAGGCCTGCCAGGGGGAAAGCTCAAAGGTATGGCCGGCAAATGATCCCTTCGTGTGCTTTAAAAACGCCGAGAAAAAGTCGATAGCCTGGGCGGCCTTCTTTTCATCAAAGTATATTCCCCTCTGTTCCCACTCCGCGATATTTCGGAAGTAACGCTTCACGGCCAGTTTGATCCATTTGCACGCCACAATCTTTCCAGACTCAATGTCCAGAGCATATTGATGGGCAGATTCAATGATCTCGTCTCGTCGCTGCAGGGTAAGCATTACAAAGGGGGTGGGTACTTTTGACTTTAGGAAATTTTGACTTTAGCCGTGCCGCTCGCGGAATTCACCCAGCGGATCAGCAGCTGCCGGCTCGGTGCCCCGGATCCGCATGCGAGAAAGGGGTGTTACCCCATACTGCTGCAGGATTTTGATGGCCAGTTCTAGTTGCCGCTTGCTTTCAATGGATTCTGCGGAAAGGATTTTGCCGCCCAGAGCCGTAGTCGTAAACCGCTTGCTGACACTTTCGTTCATCTCATCCTCTAACTCGCAATAAACATTGTAAGCGATGCAAGCAGACTCCAAAAGCGGGATGTCCGCTGCGGTAACGATTTTTGATGGGCCGAGTTCCTCCCGAAGCGTCTGCCAGTACTTCTTTCCGTACTTGCCCAACCTGCGAGAGGGCTTGGGAAAGACATTGAGTGCGACGGTCTTCACAGCCGACTCTTTCATTCGGCTCGGCCGCTGGTCTTTTTTGTCCTCATTTCGCTTATTCGGACGACCTGTTAACATGGTGAGTGCCATACTATTCGCTAGATTTTGAGGGCCTAGACCCCCACCTGAGTTTTGCCGCTATACACCTATTGAGGCTGCTGCGGTCGCACTAAAATCGATTTTAGGTTTTTTGAACACCCCCGGGTCCGTCGAGGTCGAGTTCAATGCCTTCGAGGTTAATGTCGAGAACTTGGCCAGTCAAGCAAAAAATGAGGTTCTGGAGCTGGTGCAGGTGCTGAACCTTGATTTTAGGACATTCGCTATCTCCGCTGTAATCGTTGGTCGTAAGCCATGCGTCATGGTCGGAACAATCTACGTATAGCGTGAGTGTAGATGACTGGTCGCTTAGAATAAGTCTGTGCCAAGTAAAAGCTACGAAGGGGTCAAACCCTGCATTCTCCAGCAACTGAGGGGTTAGGGGAATAGGATCAAATTGAGATGACCCTTGCTGATGCCTAACGCTTCGATTCGCTATACTGACACCTGCCTTAGTATCTGCACTCACTACGGTAATACACCAATCATCTTCGAGTCCGACCACTTTCCAATAACGCACTTCTTCCATGTAGTTGTAAGTGATGGAGAAGTCATGCTTAGCGTCTTTGGCAGAAACGATGTTTCCTATGCATAGTTCTTTAGCGTCGATCATTTGTTTAACAGATACGCTGAATAAATAATTACCAGTTGATGAAGCAGTTGATCAAAGCCGAACACGTACCAGTGATAGGGATTAGCTGGGCTTTGAAGGGATGCGTATCGTGCATTGATCCTTCCCTTCAAGACATCGATTGATCCATGAGTGATGAACTGGATCAGAGCTACTACAATGGCTGCCCAAGCTTCTGCAATACACAATCCAACTAACAGAAACAGCGTGGTATGTAATAACGCATGAGCTGCAATGGGCAATACCGGTTTACCAAATCGCTTGGCTGAAAGCATCCACGGCGTGCTGAGGTGCGTAAAATCAGCTGCAAAGTGAACCAGGTTGAAAAGGATCAAAGCAATTACCATTTCCATAGAATGCTTGGATTTCAGGAATATTTTTGGTGCTGCTCAGAAGCCGACTTCTGCTGGTGACACTTCAAACACAGTGGCTGCAGGTTACTCTCGTCGTAGGGCTCACCACCATGATTGATGGGGATGATGTGATCGACTTTTGTGGCAGGCTCCCGGATGCCCTGCTTCTTACACATGCGGCAAAGCGGCTCTTTCTTCCTGACGTGAAGACTGAGCTTTCGCCACTGCTGCGTTCCGTAGATGTGGCGGTTCGGGTTCTCCCTACCCTGATTCGGCTTCTTTTGCTGAAGCTTTGCAGGATAAGGAGCGGAAAGTTTCTTGATGGTAGGCATTAGCTGCAAGGGTTAGCAACTGCCTGAGAGGTGTCCGCTTCCTGCCGGATTTCCCGCACGGTTTCAAGGACCCGAGCAGTCATGTAAGCAAGACTTTCCAGTAGATGAAGATGTCCATGCGTTTGGATATGTGCTTTGAGTCTTTGGTCATCAAAGCCGCCGCACACTTCGCCGACGTCGTAGGTGCGTGTATCCGAATCCGTACAAACGGAAATCGAACCGAGTTCTTGAAAATCTGCCATGAAGATAGTTTATAAAGGTGTTTTGGGGTAAACAGCAACAACCGCAGCTTTGACATTGAAAGTCAATAGCTTAGACGCACTACAAAAAGCCGTGATGTTTGTTTGAGACTCACAAGATAGTAAGTTTTTCTTACTTGCAAGGATTGATTAAACGATTTTCATGAAATGATCAATGACTGCTTTGGCATCATCAAAGCCCTTGCAAATTTCAGCCATCCAACCCTGACGGCGAAAGAAAGCAATCCATTCCAATTGTTCCGGTGTGGGCTTCCCTTTCGCGGCCTTTAGCTCTAAGGCTAGGTTCTTACCTGCGTGAAAGATAACCAGGTCCGGAAAGCCAGCTTTGATACCCAATATCTTGATTTTGAACATCTGGAAGGTGGTACGCTTTCCTTCATTAGGCGGGTGATAGAAGACCGCCTGCGGGTACTGTGCCCTGAGGTAATTGCAGACCTGAATCTGCACGTGGTCCTCGGGGCCCAGATACTTTTCATAGGGATTTCGCTTGGGGTACATGATTGATAGGAATGTTGATATTGAGGGCTGTGATCAAACTGATTAGTTCCGCTTTCACAATGTTACACTGGGTGAGCCTTCCTCTATCTGGATAGAAGTGCTCCTCATCTTTGGTTTGATTTTGCATGGATTTAGATTTAAGGATCAAACTAACGTTATATTATATACGTATTTAGTTTCTGAGCGATGAAAGGGGTTTTGCTGAATATTTTTTTATTTCATTTAAGCCGCTGACCGTTCTTCCGTAAGTCGCTTCGCCCGGAGTTGCCCGATGTAGACCCCCAGCCCTTGCCATAACTTTTCCACCTCTTCCAAATCGCCCGCCGCCATGATCTCCACCATGGCCAAAAGGTTAAAGGCTCCGGCGGTGTCCTTGTTTTTGACGTAGTCCATCAGGTACTGATTGATGTTGGCGAACTGCTCGCCGGCTTCGCTGATCGTTTCGATGAAAGCCTCATCCTTTTCGATTTCCTTCATCAAAAGCTGATTGGCTTTCTTTGCCTCGTTGAGGCGGCGTAAGAATTCTCCCTTCACCATCGTCTTATTTATCATCTCCATCCAAAGCACCATCTGGTGAAAGAGACTAGTGATCATAAAGCGGGTAAACGTTTGAGAGTCATTATCTTGGAAGTGTGACATAGTATCTTTTGAATTGAATACTGAGAATGATAACCTTTTGAGAAGGAAGTGATAGTTGTAGTAAGTGCTCTTTGAGTTTACTATGGTAAATTACTGCTTTAACCCTTGACCGCCTGTTTCATGAACTTTCAAGCAATTATTGATGCCATTCACCAAGCATGGTCGTTTGCCTGGCCCCCCATTAGTTTCATAGTCATTTCTCTTTTGATTATCTATTTTTTGAACCCTGTGATGGCACTCAACAGGTTTAGAGGGGTTTTACACCACTTGAGAACATTTGGTGCAAACTTCAAGGAGGCTCAGGAAGTATTGGAACCTTTTGGTCTTACTAAACTAATACCTCTGATTTCGGCGATTATATTCATTTTCATCTTGTATTTAATTAATGGTCCTTATCTGACGATCTGTAAGCAAATTCCGCCGCACCTTGGCTTCAGAGAAGGGGTACTTGTGGAAAGCCTGACCACCTTTCAAGAAAAAATCCAAATCATCCGGATGTATCCTCGGTGTGTTGACTTCAATCAAGCTTATTTTCTGGCGGTTGCAAAACTTTTACCGAAAGACTACGACCTGTACCATTTAGATAAAATTGCTTTTTATGAGAGAATGATTGGATTGATCAAATGTTTAATCCCCGTGACGGTCATTTTTTTAATCTACAACTGGAAATCAGTACTTCCATTTTGGAATAAGGTGCTAAGATTTGTATGCGTGATAATGACTTTGTCTTTGAGTTTGTACGGAGTAATAATTGCCCACAGATACCACAAGGAAATGCACCATAAGGTAGAGATAAACGCAATTCGAGATGTTCTGGCAGATAAACCCTGGTCATCAACTCCAGATCTTACATCTTATGAAAAATCAAAGTTTGTAGATCATACAAATGAGAGATGGTACATAGTTTACTTTATAGCTAGCGAAAGAATCGAGTGGTTTACAACGCATTGGCATTTTTAATATAGATTCCAGATTCCTCAACTTAATACCCTGATCTAGCAGAGATCAGGGTATTAAAACATATCACTGAACACTCCAGAAGGACTCGACCTGCTTCCACATATTTTCCAGCGTGTCGACCGCCTGCATCTCGGGCAGCTCTGCTAAATAATCCCGTTGGAGTGCCAGCATTTGCCCCATTGCTCCAAAGAAGGCTTGCTTGGTCTGCTGGAGCTGGGCGGGGTGCAAATCCTCTTCCTTTACCCCCGCCCGTCCCAGATACAGTTTCCACTGGTATTCCAGGTTATGTTCTGGGGATTCATCGGTAACTGCCAGCAACTTGAGCTTAGGGCTAAGGCCCGCATCCCGCACTGCAAGCAAGACTTTCCCCCGGGCATCCACTGGACCCTGAATAGAGCCTTCGATGATGCGGTGGAGGATGTCGCCGGTGAAGACTAATCCGGCTTTTTGAATAGCTGCTGTAAAAGCTGCCCCGTCTTTCTCCACGTCGATGGGAGAAAGGAAAGTGATTTGAACGTGGAAGTTCATGCGTTAGAAAAGTTGTGTTTTAATTGGTGGTTATTTCAAGACTTCCCGGATACTCAGATACTGCTTGGCCAGGGCTTTCATCCGGCTATCATCGCTAAACTGCTCGGCCGGCGTACTCAAGGGATCAACAATGCCGTTGGCTTGGGAGGACTTTAAGCCCAGCAGGTTAATGATGACGGGATCGGATCCTGAATCGCTAACCAGGTAGATAGCCGTTACCTGATTCTCCTGCCCGTCGCGGTCTACCCGTCCAATCAGCTGATCGTGTACTTTGGGTGACCAGTCCAGCTCGCCAATGACGACGGTCTTACAGCGGTGCTGTAATCCATCCAGACCCGCCCCCGATCGTAGGGAGATGATAAACAGGTTGGTTTCTCCGCTAACAAAGGCCTGCTTAGCTTTCTCTTTCTGAGGCCCAGATTCAGTACCCGTGTACATGACGGGATCAAAGTCAGCGAGTTCCTTCAGCCAGATGTCGTACACATCACGGTGCCAGCCAGCTAGGACTACGGGCTCCTCGTTTTCCAAGAGGATACGAACATATTGGGCGACGGAGCGGGCTTTCGAGATGCCGGTGGTGTAGCGAGCGAGCATGTCCAGCTCACGGGCGGCTTCGCCTTTTTCGATAAACGAGCCTTCCATCACCTTCATGGCAAGTTCCTTGGCTAGTTCCTCAGATTTCTTGACCTCAGCCTCGTCGTAACCTACCGTGTGGACTATCTTATTGATCGGCGGGAGTTCGCGTCCCACGTCGGCTCTGGTGCGTCGTAGCATGAGGAATCGCTCCCGTAGGTAACTACCCAATGCTTTTGGATCATTGACCTTTCGCTTCATACCGACAAGCGTGGTCCATTCCCGGTTGAATTCATCCCGATCACCGAGGCAACGCGGATTGATCAAATCGAGAATGTTGTAAATCTCATTCCCGTAGTTGTAGACCGGTGTAGCCGAAAGTCCCATACAGTAATCAACGTTCGAGGCCAGCGTACGGGCGGCGTTGTATTTAGCTGTACCATCAACCCGTAGCTCCTGACACTCATCAAAGATGACTGACTTAAACAGGCCTTTTCCGTAGACATCCACCCAGCCTGCCAGACAGGAGTACTTGAGAATATACACGTCCGCTGCGGGAAGGCTGTAGGGCTTGGTTCCCTGAATGATATGAGCCTTTAGATTCGTGAACTTTTCAATACCTTCCTCCTTCCACTGCTTCGGCATGTGGGTTTGTACAACGACGACGGCTGGAAGGGTATCGGGATGCAGAAACGAAAGAATGCCAGAGAGCGTCTTTCCGAGGCCCAGATCATCGCCTAGGAGCAATCGTTTTACTTTCAGGTAGGTCTCCTTTGCTTTCACCTGGTAATCGCGGGCGGTGAAGCCTCCCTTGAGTACCGTAACCGGCGGCTGATAGTCTGGCAGGTGAATGGCTTCCAGATCATTTACATCCTGCTCAAACCGAGCCTTCCCTTCGGCAATCCGCCGCTGCGTACTCACTGAGCAAAGCATTGGGTAGCGGGATAGGAACCATTCCAGATCGGCACATACTTCGGGCGTGGTAGCAAAGTAAAAGGGAGCCGTAGCGTAGGTAGGAATCCGGGTAAACAGGTGTTTGAGTTTAATGCAGACGTGCGGGTCTGCCCGGGTGATGGTGAATTGATTCTGCTCAGCGGCGTAGATAATCTCACCGTACGTTTTTACAGCCATGCCAGTCCCAGATTAACGATGTGAATGGGTTTGTGATTGACTTCCTTTAACCGAAGGGCTTTGTTAGTGACCAGAATGATCTCTCCGACCTTCTCATGCTGAGCGTAGCGTTCGAGCTGCTTATAGATAGCCTTGGGAGTACCCGCAATCTTTACCTCGATACCCGTGGGGCCTACCATGAAGTCGATGATATCGCCGGGGGCTAAGGTTACTTCCCGCTCATAGGCGATACCCGCCTTTTGGAAGGCCTCTTCCATCTGGCCCTGGAGTACCTTTTCATTGTGCAGATCAAAGCGGGTGATGCGTAATAGGTGCAGGAGTTGCATGGGCTTGTAGCGGGGATCAATTCGCCATTCGGGGCAGGTTCCTCTGCTTTCAACAACCCAGCCCGAATGACTCTTTTCGTTTTTACAGAGCACGCCGCTGTGGAACTTGCACTGACAGCACCATTTGCTGTCGAACATGGTTTGTTTTACTTCCATTTGTCAAGGTGGTCTTTAAGACCGTTACCGTGGATTTCGCAGTCGCCACATTTGAAAGTCCATCCGTGCCAGATGGCATAAGCCAATCCGACACAGAAGAGGGTGAAGATGATATACCGCATGGATAGGGATTAATTAGAGATACAGGACAATCCAGCGGTCAGGCTTCACCTGGATTGATACGATGGCTTTGAGAAACTCCCCCTCTTTCATTTCTACCCACAGCTCGCTAATGGAAGGGACTCGTTTTTCAAACACCCGTATACCCATCGGCTTTCGGGAAACACGAATCTTACTATACCGACATCCAAGGATTTTGATTAAGGCCTGCAAGTCGTTTACGAAAGCCTCTCCTTTGATTTTAGTCAGCAGTCGAAACATGCGTTCATTGCTGACCAGGTTGAGCTTTTGGGCTTCTCTGATGAAGTCCCGATACCCAGCCATGATAGGATCTTTGTAAGTCATGATCTTGGTTTTAAAAGTGATCGTCTTTCCTTTGGATCAAATGCAAAGCATGGGAAGGCCTCTTCTCCTTTGACCCAGACACTACAGATACCGTCCTGCATTTCGTACACGACTAGTTCTTTGAGTCCATCAAGCCGCTGGAGCGTGAGCGTGTAGCAGGTGTAGCCTTCGACGGGCCGCTTCTGCTTGGTGCGAACTATAGCAGTAATGAGATACACAGTCCCCGGCCCCTTCTTTCCCATGTTCACTAGATACCTGCCGGGCTCGGGGACTGGATGCCCTTCGCCGATATAGTAATACAGCTTTTTGGCTTCCCGCATGTTTAGTACGATTTACCGTGCTTTCTTTCCCGCGTAGCGTTGTAGGCCATCTTCATCCGAATGTGCCAGTCCAAATCCATTCCCTTAAAGCTTGCGTAGCTATAGCAGCAGGAAATCAGGCCCTGCAAACATTCCGAGATGTTATTTTTATTGTACTGCCACATGATGATGCTTATTGTGGACATGATAAACTCGGAGATGTTTTCGAATTCGGTCGGTGCATGAATGGCCGTAATATCATCCGAATCGATATAGTGACCGATGAGCGTATCCATGCAGCGAATGACCACATCGGCTAACTCATCCTCTACCGTGTCTTTAACGGAGACTTTAAACAACACGGGATCAAAATGTACATTCAAATCATTCATGAGCATTCGTCGCTCCTCATCTGGATGGACCTTAGTCATGGTCTTCCCAACCCGATCGGCTTCCAGGGCTTCAAACAGCTCCCCAATAGCCAGGGCAATGCATTGTTTGAGCGGTGGGACTTCATCCCAAAAACCATTGTTGCGATTAATTTGGTGGGCTTTTTTAGCAAGGCCAGTAAGTTCAGTAATCATTGTTTTAGGGGTGTTTGGTAATGATGATACGTTTATAAAGAATGGCTACTTTGTTTTCAGGGTCCGTGGGATGCTCAGCATACTCACAGACAATCCAGTAGGGCGGCGGATGAGGCCCATAGCCTCTTGGGTAAGCGTTTACGTCCCTTTTCCAGCGTTTGCCGATGGTAGTACCGGTGGGAATGGAACAGGAGTATTCGGGCAGCCCATCAAATTCCCTTTGGGTGAGTCGGATAACAGGCCAATCTTTCATAGATTTGGCATCTCCCGGATTTGAAGTGAAGCGGGCCACTCTTCCATGTTGCCGCCGTGCCGATCCTTTAACTTGAGCTGTTTAGCCAGGTGCGTTCCGAGTTGCTTGACGAAAACTGGAACTCCGGCCGCCATGCAATCATGGACAATACGGGTAATCCAGGTTAATTCACAGGGCCGGTACTGATACTTTCCGTTTTCGTTCCCTGACTCTCCGCCGACGATTACCCAGTCAATGTATTTGCCTACTGTTGCTTTAGCCTGCCAGTTAAGCAGTAACAATTCGGCCTCATCCAGATCAACCAGACCATGAAGGGGTTCCAGAGAAAGGAAGTAAAGTTTTGAGGGTACTGCTAGTAAATCCCAAGCCCGGTTAATGGATTGTTGAGAGCCAATAGAAGTGCCTAACCAGACATTTTTAGGAGCGTTGCCGTTTATCCAATGGCGTAGCATCAATTCCGCAAAGACAGCATTATTGTCAATGGCTAGTTTCAAAGCCTGTTCAAGACATCCCCATATTCGTTCCGGTCTTTTTGTAAGGATTTGAAACGTATGCTGCGGGCACTGAGCTATGATTTGAAAGGCCTCCCAGCGGTAAGTATCAATATCCGGATGAAAGAAGTCCGTCAGCGACGAAGTAAAAATCAGGGACGGTTCTTTCAAGCGTAACGGCAGGTTAAAAACCGATTTGGTACGAACGACTTCTTTGGGCTGGTACCGGGTCTCATTGAAGCTATCCCGGTACATGTAACAGTACTTGCAATCCTCATCTACTTTCGTACAACCTCTGGCCACGTTCCAGGTGGCATGTGTCCATTGTATTTTCGAATTATTTGCCATTTATTTTTTCGCTAAACGATTGATGGAAATCCGGAAGAGTCCGGCAATACTGGTATTCGGGATATTGGAAGGGCTGATACAAAACCATTTGCTCATCGTTGGCCGTTTTGTTGATGATCAGCCGAATCACCCGGTAGGGTATGCCCGTTTTCTTATGGTACCATAGGGAATCGGGCGTTGGAGTTGACTCGCCCATTTTAAAAAAGTGAGGGTTGGAACGATCCATCTTGGTAGTAAGGAACGAAAGGCAGATCAGCCCTAGGCTCCTCACCCGTCCACTTCTCCGGGAACACCTTGTTAGTCCAGCAATCCCGGATATAAGCCAGCTCCTCCGCGTTGATGAAATTCACGTCCGGAAGATCCAGCGGTTTACTTCGGTTGATCTCCTCCTGAATCGAAAGGATCTGATTACAGAAGTATTCACGGGATTCGATCGCTAGTGGGCCCATCCGGTTCTGATTCTTAGAAAGGCTTCCATCCTTCCGGGCCTCGCCACCGGGCTTGCGTAGTCGGTGCTGAGGTAGCCGCATTTCCTCGTAAATGGATCGAAGACCAGCCAGGGGTTTCAGAAACTCGTACTTAGGCATTTCAAGTATCGCGTTCAGAGCCGTATCCTTTGAAGCGAGCGGGCAACCGACGCACCCCGTCCGGGCGTTGATTTCCTCAGCCTCATCCCCTCCGTAGGCGTCAGCCAGCAGCTGCGTTTTCCAGCCTTCTTTCGGAGCGAATATTTTCAGCCAATCCCATACCGTACAAACTCGCCAGTGAAGTAGTGGGGCCAATTTGTCTACGCCAGAGATATCCTGCTGAAACCAACCCTGTCCGCATTCAGCTCCGTTCTTTCCGCAACTCATGGCAATTCGTCCGTCCCTGATCGCTGATTCACCTTGCCGGACGCCGGTCATCAAAAGCACCCCACCATCGTGGGCCTTGGCCAGCTCGTTGACCTTTTCCTGCATCGGCTCCAGTTTGATCTGACGGGTACACCAGCGAAGGGTATTGTTGTTTGGGGGCGGTACACCTCGACCGAGTATGTAAGGCAGAAACCGACGTTCAACGGGAGCCATCACGATTTCCACGTCAATTCCACGGCTTTTCATCTGCTCGATGAGGAAAAACACCGAATACTGAAGCGGAGGTAATTCCATACGAGTATCGGCGTACAAAACTGTGATAGTTTCAGGAGCCTTCACCTGCCCGCTATTGATCAGCGAAAGGGCCAGGGTTACAAGCGTTGTTGAATCCTTTCCACCGGACCAAGTAAATACCCAGTGGGGCCGCTCGATTCCGTACGTATTCAGCGACCGTACCGTCAGATCAACGCAACCATCGAAGTCGATTCGCTGATTTTCCCAGATTGAAGTTTGCTTTCTCACGCCGCACCCCCTTCCATCACTTCAACTCCCAGCATATCAAACAGCGTGGGCACGGAACGTTTGTATTCAGCTTCCCGGCAGTATTTGACTCCATCCGCGAAGTACTCCGGATTTAGCTCACAGGCGTAGCCTCTACGGCCCAGGTTGATCGCTGAATACGGAACACTCATCAGACCTCCGAAGGGATCGTAGACCAGCTCTCCGGGGTTGGTATAACGGCGAATCACCCGCTCGACAATATCCAGCTGAAAGGGACAG
>NZ_NMPS01000194.1:0-223 GCF_002261125.1 Siphonobacter sp. BAB-5385
GTTCGGTAGCCCCTGAGCCTTCCAGGCTGGACCCCTCCACGACTAACGACATCCTGCTTTAGGCCACCGCTTTGCGGCTGTCGTAGGTCGTTCCGTTGCTCAGGGGCGGGAGAGGCTTTCTTCTTGTAACTGTAATCTATTCAAGTTATTAGTTGGTGGTTAGTAGTGGTTAAAAGACAGCCGAAACCTTCATGGACGACTTAAATCCAGGCCCCGTCCTATC
>NZ_NMPS01000195.1:0-228 GCF_002261125.1 Siphonobacter sp. BAB-5385
TTTCTGTGCGTTCCTTGAGTTCTCGTAGATAACCCGTCATATCCGTAGTCCGCTGAAGGACGGTAGGCGGCTTAAACTCAAGCTGTGGGACTTTTGGGAGGTCTATCGCTGGATGGTAGTCAATCGAGCCTTTGCTGACCTCTTTAGCTACGCCGTAGTACTCCCGGATGGCTACGTGCCGGGCTTTGGACTTCTCTACACCTCGTTGAAGTCCTAAGGGCTCCATTT
>NZ_NMPS01000196.1:0-512 GCF_002261125.1 Siphonobacter sp. BAB-5385
CCAAAAACTATCAGTCACCACTCTATTTATTAACCTCATTGCCTGTAGAATCAGCTAAGGAAGCTTGGGAAATATGTCATAGCTACGTGCATCGATGGAATATCGAACAGGCGTTTAGATTCGCCAAAACTGAGCTAGCTATTGAATCTCCTAGGTTATGGTTCTTCGAAAATACCCTCAAACTATTAGCCATCGTCACGCTCATTTACGACTTCTTGATGAAACTCATCAGGAATTGGCCATCTATTATCAAGATAATCATCAATCAATTTGCTCATAGAACAGGAAATCGGTGCCAAAATGCTTTGACACCGATTTATCGATTGAGAACGGCCATCCAAAACATGCTATGGTGCTACTTCGCACAACAAAATTCGGGATGACTCATGTTTCTGATGAAAACTTAGAGAATAATCCCAATCCTAAAATTCGGGAGACTCATGTTTGTTAATTCAAACTACATGAAAGTTTCAAACTTATCTCAGATTTAGGATTTCTAAATGCGGAAGTAT
>NZ_NMPS01000197.1:0-8625 GCF_002261125.1 Siphonobacter sp. BAB-5385
CCGTCTGGATGAGTTCTTCCAACTCCTGACTCCCCAACAAGATCAGGCTAAATAAGTCATAAGGTTTTGAGTAAACGGAAAATCCCGGGTCTGAAGAGGCTCGGGATTTTCCGTTTTTACCCGCATTTTCTTGTCCGTCTGCACCAGGGCTATCGTCGAACCCTGTATCTTTCCAGCCGATTATACGTCTTCCGTTTATGGAAAATAAAATTCTCATCATTGATGATGAAAATCGCTTACGCAGTTTGCTAGCCCGCCTGCTGAAGCTTGAACAGTATCAGGTTCTGGAAGCCGAGAACATCCGTTCCGGGTTAAAGGTACTCGAAGAAAATAACAACATCGAAGTAGTCCTCATGGACGTTCGTCTGCCCGATGGCAACGGTGTGGATACGGTACAGAAAATCAAGCAACGCTATCCTTGTATGGAAGTATTGCTACTGACGGCTTACGGTACCATTCCGGATAGTGTGACGGCCATGAAAAACGGAGCTTTCGACTATCTGGTGAAAGGGGATGATAATGACAAAATCATAACGCTGGTAGCCAAAGCCGCCGAAAAAGCCCGCTTACAATTTCGGATTCGGGAACTGGAACAACAGGTCGCTGGCAATCTGTATGCACTGGATCAGATTCAGGGACAATCGCCCGCCATTCTTCGGGCCAAAGATCTGGCTCGAAAAGTCGCTCATACCGATACAACGGTGTTATTGATTGGAGAAACGGGTACCGGTAAGGAGCTTTTTTCGCAAGCAATCCACCGGGAAAGTAATCGTCGAACCAAAACTTTTCTGGCGATTAACTGCGGAGCGTTCTCGCGTGAACTGCTGGAAAGCGAGCTGTTTGGTCACCGGGCCGGAGCATTTACGGGAGCGTTGAAAGACAAGAAAGGTTTATTTGAAGAGGCCAATCACGGTACGCTTTTTCTGGATGAAATTGGTGAGCTATCGCTGGATCTACAGGCCAAACTACTCCGCGTACTCGAAAGTCAGGAGTTCATCCGCGTGGGTGATACGAAACCGACGCAGGTAAACGTACGCATTATCGCCGCGACGAATCGTGATTTATTGAAAGAAAGTCAGGAAGGGCACTTTAGAGCTGATTTATACTATCGCCTGTCCGTTTTTCAGATTGAACTCCCGTCCTTACGCGAACGTCTTGACGATTTACCCTTACTGGCTCAGGGATTGGCTCGTACGCTTTCCGAGCGACTTCGCATTCCGTTTCGGAACATCGATCCGGGCTTTCTTCAGCAACTCAGTCAGCACGCCTGGCCGGGTAATATTCGGGAACTACGCAACGTCATTGAACGGGCTCTGATTCTGACCGAGGATGGTATTTTACGAGCCGATAATCTGCCGTTCCGGGAAAGTACCACGCTGGATTCTTTCGAACTTTCCGCCGTCGAGCAACGGCACATCCGTAAAGTACTGCAGCACACGCAGGGTAATAAAACGGAAGCCGCCCGTTTATTGGGTATTGGACTAACCACACTGTATCGTAAAATTGAAGAATATCAGCTGGGGTAATGTCAAGGATTAGGCTGAGCCGCAATTCTCCAGAAACAACCCGTTGGAACGGTTGTTAAACAGGTAGCTATAAAACAGAACCGATACTTTACAAAGGCAACCATTCAACCCTATGAAAAAGCTAGTTTTTTGTTGGTTAGGAATCCTCAGCGTATGGAGTTGTAAATCCAGTTCAGATCCCTTTGAAGGCATAGAAGCTTTGCCGATGGGCATCTATGATGTACAACTGTATGTGTTGAATGGCGACACGCTTTACTACAGCCCAAGCATCAATAAAATCGAAGCCGGAGCATTCTATATTGAACCGTATCGTACCAAAACCGACTCAATTAGCTTAATAACAACCGTCAATCGGCCAGGAAATCTGGGGCAGACGGTAGCAGAAAATTTTCATGGCTTAGAAAAGACCAGTAGCGGTTATAAATGGTCAGCTGCGTATCGAACGGATGAAGACTACCGGGGCAAAATTCAGAACGATACGCTTTATCAAAAAAAAAGCCTTCAATCCTTAGGGTGGCTAGCGTTGCCCAACAACTATCAGATCAAAGATGCTACTTCCCCACAGCTAGAAGGTATTACGATTATAGCCACTAAACGTTAGGCCAGTAACTAATCGTTACTAGAAGACATCAAAAGGTTCGTCGCCAGGTTTCAAGGTTACGTTCGAAACCCAGTACTGCAAGCTTTTTCCCCTTAAGCTTCCCGTTTATTCACATACTGCATCAGGACAATGCCACACGCAAACGCTCGGGTTTGAACCAGAGTCAACGGTTGGTACTGCGTAAGCTCCTGAAAAATGGGCATTCCCTGTCCGATTGCTACCGGATTAATCAGCAAATGGTATTCGTCGATCAGGCCGTGCTGAATCAGAGAGGATACAAACGTAGCTCCGCCGTACGTGATGAGATCGCCGCCCGGCTGTTGTTTCAATTGATTGATTTCCTGAATTAAATCCTGAGCCAGTACCGTATTTTCCCAGGCTGATTCAGCTAAGGTCCGGCTAAATACTACCTTGGGTGTTTCCGTAAACTTTTGTCCGGCTGCTACTTCCGGATGCTCCGCCTGAGCCGCTACCGATGCCCAGTAGGGGATGAATCCTTCGGCGAGTTTCCGGCCCAGAAGGATGGTATCCACGGGTTCGGTAATCTCGCCCACGTAGGCTTCCAGGTCCGGAGTCCAGGGGCAGGTCATCCAGTCCATTTCACCGTTGGGTCCGGCGATGTAACCATCAAGGGTCATTTGTACCTGTAATTTCAATTTTCGCATGCTTCTGTTTTTTTGACAAAGTACGCGGATGAATGGCTCGCAAGCGGGGGCTTAATGCGTCTTTGAAAGGGCCGATTGCGACAGTACGGATTCTGATGGCAGCGTAAGCGTTTCTGTTTATCTTTAAGAAATTCTTCAGCCCATGCGATTTGATTTATACCTTCCCAGTACCGCACTCAGACCGTACATCCGGCACCTGGCCATTTCGGAAAGTGAAGCCGAGCAGGCGTATCCCGTTTTTCCGGACACCTCATTGGTCCTAGGATTTCAGTACGCCGGGCGATTAGCTTATCTCACGGATTCACAGGAAGTGCCCCTGTCCGCCTTTGGTGTAACGGGCCTACAGGATTCCGTTCGTACCTTTAAAAATACGGTTAATACCGCCACTGTACTGGTATACTTTACCGAAACCGGAGCAGCTCATTTTTTCCGGCAACCGGTACACGAGCTGTTTCTGGAAAGTCTATCCCTCGACCATTTTTTCCCTGCCGCTACGCTGGAAGAGCTCGGTGAAAAACTCACGCAGGCCAGCAC
Organism: Siphonobacter sp. BAB-5385; assembly: GCF_002261125.1. Classification (NCBI taxonomy): domain Bacteria; kingdom Pseudomonadati; phylum Bacteroidota; class Cytophagia; order Cytophagales; family Cytophagaceae; genus Siphonobacter; species Siphonobacter sp. BAB-5385. The sequence continues at coordinate 3,327 of NZ_NMPS01000197.1, forward strand.
CGACGAGCAACGCATTTCCGTAGTAGAACACTTTCTGTTCGAGCAGCTTCAGTTGCTCCCACCGGATCGGCTGGTGGAAGCGGCCGTACATCGGATTTATCAATCTAAAGGACGGATACGTATGCTGGATCTGGCCAACTCACTGAACAGTAGCCCTAGTGCCTTTGAGAAACGCTTTCGCCGGGTGGTCGGAGCTTCGCCTAAAAAATTTGCTACGATTGTACGTTTTCAATCCCTTTTGGAGCAGTATCCACTAGTCAAAGACGCGGCGGAATTAGGCTATCTGGCGGGGTACTACGATCAGGCTCACTTCATTAAAGATTTTAAACGCTTCACTGGTTGTACCCCGGAGCAATTTTTCCGATCTCGCTCAAAAAACGATTTTTTACAATCCTGGCCCGATGGTAAGGAGAATCTTTGTGCTCTCACCATTCGCTAGCGTATGTTCACCTTAGATCAGATTCACGAAATTCATTCCAACGTCAAAAGCGGAGCCGACTTCCCGCAGTATGTACAGGAACTCAAAGCCCTCGGTGTAAATTACTATGACTTATACGTCGCCGATGGCCGGGCCGTGTATACAGGTGCCAATGGATTTCAGCTGTCCAGTGAAGCCCAGTATCCCGCTCTGCCAATTTCGGAAGAGTCTTCCATCGACCAGCTCAAACACGCTCTGCTTATTCACCAGCAGGGCCAAACGGATTACCTCACCTTTTGTCAGCAGGCGGCTCAGGCGGGAGTAGAAAAATGGACAACTCATATGCTCGACCTAACCGTAGTGTATTACGACCCCGCAGGAAACCCTCTAGTAACCGAAGCCATTCCAGCTGTCTAAGCACTTCCCAAGAATAATCATTTAGTCCGCCATCCTTTTACCCTTCCAAAATGAAAAATGACCCTTTCATTTTGGAAGGGTTTTTCATTTCCTATCAATTCATTTCATCCGTAATATCCTAACAACCAGCAGCTAAAAACCAACAACCACTCTCTGGCATACGCCTTGAATAGTAGAGAACAGACTAACATTTCTTCCTCATGCTATTCACGATTATCTGGTTACTGCTTGGGCTGGTCTGCTTCTGGCTCTTTTTCAAATCCGTCGACTTTTTCGAAAAAATCTGAAAGCCATGTTTCTCACCCTCTTTGTTTTAGCCCTTCTGGTTTTCGCGTACATGGTTTATGTACTGCTCAAGCCCGAAAATTTTTAACGTATGACTACTGAACTACTGGGCATCGCTCTGATTTTCGGAATCACGATTGCCCTTTCGATACCCTTGGGCCGCTATATGGCCCGCGTTTACGCCGGAGAGCGGACTCTGCTTGATCCGGTACTCGGTCCCCTCGAACGGTTGTTTCTGCGGATTTCTGGCATTGATACCCTCCGGGAAATGACCTGGAAAGAGCATTTGAAAGCGTTACTGACCATCAACCTCGTCTGGTTCCTCTGGGCGATGTTCGTCCTAACAAATCAAAGCTGGCTACCCTGGAATCCCGACGGAAACCCCGACATGACGCCCGATCTGGCATTTAATACGGCCATTAGCTTCCTCGTCAACTGTAACCTCCAACACTACTCCGGAGAAACGGGCGTTTCGTACTTCACGCAGATTTTCTGTCTGAATTTCCTGCAATTCGTATCCGCCGGTACGGGGATGGCCGCGGCGTGATTGTGTTTAAAGCCATCCGCGATAAACAGACGACGCAGCTCGGCAACTTCTACGATTTCTTTCTGAAATCCTGTACCCGCGTGCTGCTTCCCCTCTCGCTGATCGTCGCTGTAACGCTGGTCTTCAATGGCACACCCATGAATCTGGAAGGCAAGGCTTCGTACGTATCCATGCAGGGCGATAGCGTACAGGTGTCACAGGGACCGGCGGCGGCCATGATCGCCATCAAACACATTGGAACGAACGGGGGAGGATATTTCGGAGTGAACTCCGCTCACCCGCTCGAAAACCCCAGTTATTTCACGATGATCGTGGAATTGCTCGCTCAGACAATTATTCCACTGGGGATGATTTTTGCCCTGGGTTATTACATCCGCAACCGGAAATTCAGCTACATAGTGTTCGGGGTAATGACCGTTGGTTTTCTGGCCTTACTGGCTCCGGCGGTATGGAGTGAAGTACAGGGAAACCCCGCTATTGCTCAGTTGGGCATCAATCAGCCCGGCGGTAGCATGGAAGGCAAGGAAGTGCGTTTTGGCTCGGTCGCTTCGGCGTACTGGAGCATCATTACAACCGTCATTTCTACAGGTTCCGTCAACGCCATGCACGATAGTACCATGCCCTTATCCGGTATGGCTGAACTGCTGAGTATGATGACCAACGCCTTCTACGGCGGTTGCGGGGTCGGTATTCTCAACTTTTACATCTTCATCATCCTGGCGGTATTCATTTCGGGTTTGATGGTAGGCCGTACACCCGAATTTATGGGTAAGAAAGTGGAAGGCCGGGAGATGAAAATCGCCATGATTGTAGCCCTTCTGCACCCTTTGCTCATTATGGCCGGTACAGCGATTGCGAGCTATCTGGCGGCGGGCGACGTGAACATGGGCTGGTGGTATGTCAATGCCGAAGGTCAACCTAATACGGCGACGGCCTGGCTGAATAACCCCGGTTTCCACGGATTCTCGGAAATGCTGTACGAATACACGTCTTCGTCGGCCAACAACGGTTCCGGTTTTGAAGGGCTGGGCGATAATAATCCGTTCTGGAATATTACTACGGGTATCTGTCTGATCTTTAGTCGCTTCCTGCCCATTATTGGTCCAATCGCCATTGCAGGTCTACTGGCCTCGAAGAAATACATTCCGGAGTCGGCGGGAACGTTGCGTACCGACACAGGCACGTTTGGCATCATGGTCTTTGCCGTCATTGTCATCCTCGCCGCTCTGGCGTTCTTCCCAGCCCTGGCCCTGGGACCGCTGGCTGAATACTTCTCTATGTAATAGTTATCTGTTTTCGGTTGTCCGTTTTCAGTGAATGCCTGCTGAACTGACAACTGAAAACTAAAAACTGAAAACGAATCCATGAGTACTAAATCCACCCGGCTGTTTGAACCTGCATTGGTGCAGACGGCCATTCGGGAAGCTTTTGTGAAGCTGAATCCCCGTAGTCAATTTCGTAACCCGGTGATGTTTACCGTGGAACTGGGTACGATCGTTATGTTGCTCGTTACGGTGTATATCGCGGCGACGGGCGATCAGAGCCAGGGTTCGCTGGCGTATAACCTGATTGTTTTCATCGTGCTGTTGCTGACCCTGCTTTTTGCCAACTTCGCCGAAGCTCTGGCCGAAGCCCGTGGCAAAGCTCAGGCCGATAGTTTACGCAAAACCCGCGAAGAAACGCCCGCCCGGCTCGTACAACCCATCGGTGAGCTATACGTGGGCGAGATCAAAACGGTGCCGTCTTCGCAACTGCGTAAAGGAGATGTTTTTCTCTGCGAAACGGGTGACATCATTCCTTCCGACGGCGAAATTATTGAAGGGATTGCGACCATCGACGAGTCGGCCATTACGGGCGAATCGGCCCCGGTAATCCGGGAAGCGGGTGGCGACCGTTCGAGCGTAACGGGGGGTACCAAAGTGCTTTCCGATCAGATCAAAGTACTGGTCACGACCGAACCCGGCGAGAGTTTTCTGGATAAAATGATTGCCCTCGTTGAAGGGGCTTCCCGTCAGAAGACCCCGAACGAAATTGCCCTGACGATTTTACTGGCGGGTTTTACGCTGGTCTTCGTTATTGTGTGTATTACGCTGAAGCCTTTTGCCGACTACGCAAACACACCTATCCCCATTGCGGCCTTCATTTCGCTTTTCGTTTGTCTGATTCCGACCACGATTGGCGGTTTGCTTTCAGCCATTGGTATTGCCGGTATGGATCGGGCGTTACGGGCGAACGTGATTACCAAATCAGGAAAAGCCGTGGAAACCGCCGGCGACGTCGATACGCTACTACTCGATAAAACGGGTACGATTACGCTGGGTAACCGTCGGGCGACGCACTTCTGGCCCGCGAATGGAGTAACGGAAAATGATTTCGTGGAAACCGCCCTTTTGTCCTCGCTGGCCGACGAAACACCGGAAGGAAAATCCATTGTGGAGCTGGCCCAGCAGCAGGGAATCAAGGCGAGTTTACCCGCGGGTGTGGAACTGATTCGTTTTACGGCGGAAACCCGTTCTTCGGGCGTCAATCTTCCTTCGGGCGTTCGGATTCGGAAAGGAGCCCAGGATTCCATCCGTAATCAGGTAATTCGGCAGGGGAATACGGTGCCGGCGGAGATTGCGGATCGGGTGAAAGCGATCTCGCAAAACGGGGGTACGCCACTGGTAGTCGCTCAGAATGATGAAGTACAGGGCGTGATTGAATTGCAGGACATCATCAAGCCCGGTATGCAGGAACGTTTCGAGCGTTTACGAAAAATGGGCGTAAAAACCGTAATGGTAACGGGTGACAACCCCCTGACGGCAGAGTACATCGCGAAGAAAGCGGGGGTGGATGACTTCATCGCCGAGGCCAAGCCCGAAGATAAAATGCAGTACATTCGGACCGAGCAGGCGAACGGCAAGCTCGTCGCCATGATGGGTGACGGTACCAACGACGCCCCGGCTCTGGCTCAGGCTGACGTAGGCGTAGCTATGAACTCAGGTACGCAGGCCGCCAAAGAGGCGGGAAACATGGTCGATCTGGACAATGATCCGACGAAGCTGATTGAGATCGTGGAAATCGGAAAACAGTTGCTGATGACTCGCGGTACCCTCACGACCTTTTCCATTGCTAACGACGTCGCCAAGTATTTCGCCATTGTACCGGCTCTGTTCATTCTCAGTATTCCGGGCTTGCAGCGTTTGAATATTATGCGGCTACACAGTCCTGAATCGGCCATTCTTTCGGCGGTTATTTTCAACGCCATCATCATTCCTATGCTGATTCCGTTAGCTCTGAAAGGCGTAGCGTACAAACCCATCGGGGCCAGTGCTCTGCTTCGCCGCAACCTGTTTATTTACGGTCTGGGCGGGGTGGTCATCCCCTTCATCGGCATTAAACTGATAGATCTGGGCGTATCACTGTTCTTTTAATAGAAGTTGAGTGGATGGTTGGGGAGGCAAGCGGGCAAGCGATTTACCTAGCCGAACTTCATCCTTTAGAGACAGCCAATGACTAGCCCGTGAGCATCTTCGAGCATTTATTGATAGTTGTTGCTTGGAATTAGCCGATTTCTGCATGGACGAAATAAAACCGCATCCCGTCCTATCGCGATAAGTCGCCTACTTCCTCGGCAATGCGGTGGCCTAGAG
>NZ_NMPS01000198.1:0-49609 GCF_002261125.1 Siphonobacter sp. BAB-5385
CCGTCTGGATGAGTTCTTCCAACTCCTGACTCCTCAGCAAGGCCAAGCTAAGTAAGCACTGGATTTGTCTATACTAAAAAAGCCCACTTTCAACAAGTGGGCTTTTTTTATTCCGTTACTAAATCTGATCCTAATGACTGGTCTGAATCATTTCATATTCCTCTTCAGTTAGCCCCGAGCTTTCTATCCATTCCTGTACTTCGGGCATATTCATGTCCTGAATATAGTCGTACGGATGCCGGGCGTTGATACGTTCGGCGATCGCTCTTCCTTCCGTCTGCTCGATCAGGTAGCCTACCGCACAAATAGTACCGTTCTTATCCATAAAACAGGGTTTGTATTGACTTACGTTTGGCTCGCTTTGGGGAAAGTTACCCGCCTCCCGGTACTGCTGTAACAGGTCTAACAACCGTTGGCGTTTTTGTTGGAGATGAGCGGGCAGATGGGTTACAGAGCTTTGTCGCAACTTATCTTCTACGTACGCTAAATGCGTTTCAATACGAAGCGACTGCGGCGTTCTCAAATCAGGTTTACGGCCATAGGTGGCAATAAAGCTTTCATCGCCCAGGACAGTGTTAATGGGTTGTAGTTGCTGTTGCGTGGATGCTAACGTGATGCCTAGAAAAGCGGCCATCACCATAAAGCCCAACATGGTGAGAACTTTCATGATAGATAAAGGTATGGAGGACGTTCAAAAGACCCGATTCCAGCTCAAAGGGTTGGATTGCCATCCCTTCTTTTGACAAAAATTGTTTTTTATATCAAAACCCTTCGCAAAAGCCTACCTTTGTCGAACTGATCGCATAAAGGGGTGCCCTACCTGACGGGCTGAGATCATACCCATTGAACCTGCCACGGATAATGCCGTCGAAGGGAAGCGTAGATAGTCTGAAAACCTGTATTTCTTCGGATTATCCCAGCATCAATACTTTTATCCATTTACGTACTGAACCCGGACGGGCTTCAGCCCCTTAGCCTGTCGTAGCTATACGACCATGCATACAAGCTTTACTCACGCAGCAAAACCAACTCCTTTTTTGGGTAAAGGTTTTCTACTTTTCTTCCTGTTACTCTCTTCGCTGTATACGTTTGCTCAGAAAAATGCCTCGGGTACGGTAACAGATGCGTCGGACGGTCAGCCCCTGCCCGGAGCCAGTGTCCAGGCGGTGGGTACCCGAAGAGGCGTAACCACGAAAACGGATGGGAGCTTCTCCTTAAGCAATCTGCCCGATCAGGTTACGACGCTTGAAGTCAGTTACGTAGGTTATGAAAAACAGCGTATTGACCTTAGTACTACGCAACCCCTGCGTATTGCTCTGGTACGTAGTTCGTTTACTGCGGATGAAGTGGTAGTGTCCGCGACCCGGGCCAACCAGCGTACCGGAATGGCGTACACGAACGTGGGTAGCGAGGAAATTCAGAAACAGAACCTCGGCCAGGATTTACCCGTGCTTCTTAATTTCCAACCTTCTTTGGTAACTACCAGTGAGGCCGGAGCGGGCATTGGGTATACCGGCTTTCGGATTCGTGGCTCTGATGCTACCCGGATCAACGTGACGCTGAATGGTATTCCTTATAATGATGCCGAAAGTCAGGGGCTGTTTTGGGTCAACATGCCCGATTTTGCGAGCAGTACAACCAGCATTCAGATTCAACGTGGCGTGGGTACATCGACCAATGGAGCCGGAGCTTTTGGGGCAACCGTAAACGTACAGACAAATGAATTTCGGAAAGATGCCTATGCTGAAACGAATCACAGCGTGGGTTCTTTCAATACACTCAAAAATAACGTATTGGCCGGAACAGGTCTGATTGATGGCAAGTTTACCGTAGACGCCCGTCTGTCCAGACTTACCACGGATGGGTACATTGATCGGGCCTCGTCCAACCTCAAATCGTTCTACTTGTCAGGGGCGTATTTTGGCAAGAAATCCTTCGTACGGGTGAACATTTTTTCCGGCATTGAGAAAACGTACCAGGCCTGGAATGGTGTGCCGGAATATCTGTTAAAGACCAATCGTACCTATAATGGTTTTACGTACGACAACCAGACCGATAACTACCAGCAGGATAATTACCAGTTGCTGAGTTCGCACCAGCTTTCCCGCAACTGGACCTTCAACTTTAACCTCCACTATACGAAAGGGCGTGGCTATTTTGAAGAATACAAACCTGGTGCAAATTTGAAGGATTACGGTTTGGCTCCAGTCGTCATTGGTGGAGTCACGATTGACACCACTACAATCATTCGACGGAAGTGGCTTGACAATGATTTTTATGGAACGGTATTCTCGCTTGATTATGATTCATTCAAAAAGCTAAAAGTGAATATCGGTGGGGGCTGGAATCGTTATACCGGCAAGCACTTCGGTGAAGTCATCTGGTCTCGGTTTGCCAGCAACTCCAACATTCGTACCCGGTACTACGAGGATGATGCGACCAAAACAGACTTCAACCTGTACGCCAAAGCCTATTACCAGTTGACGGAAGGCTTGAACGTTTTCGCAGACGCTCAGATTCGGCGGGTTCACTATGATTTTCTGGGAATCAATAGTCAATTGCAGAATGTTCAGCAACAGGCTAATCTGAATTTCTTTAACCCTAAACTGGGTTTGAATTACCAGATCAGCGAACAGCACTCGGCGTACGCTTCATTCAGCGTAGCTAACCGGGAACCGAACCGTGACGATTTTACGCAATCAACGGCTCAAAGCCGTCCCAGAGCCGAACAGCTTCAGGACTGGGAAGCAGGTTACCGTTTACAGGCAGGCAACCTGGCTTTCACAGTCAACGGCTATTACATGAACTACAAGGACCAGCTGGTATTAACGGGTAAACTCAATGACGTGGGTAGTCCCACCCGTACCAATGCGGGTAAGAGCTACCGAATGGGTCTGGAAGTAGAGGGTGGTTACCAGATCGCCAAGTCGCTAACCTTGAACGCCAATGCTACCTTTAGCCGGAATAAGATCAAGGAGTTTCGTTCGTACTACGACAATTATGATAATGAGACGCAACAGGAGCAAATTTCCAGTAATACCGACATCTCCTTTTCACCAAATGTAATTTTCGGCGGACAACTCCTCTGGAAACCAATCAAAAATCTGGAGTTGGGCTGGCTGGCCAAGTATGTAGGAAAGCAGTATCTGGACAATACCCAGGACGAAGGACGAAAACTCAATGCTTATTTTACGAACGACATTCGGACCATTTATACCATCAAGCCTAAATTTGTCAAGGAGATTAACGTGAGCCTATTACTGAATAACGTTTTCAATCGACTCTACGAATCCAATGGTTACACCTTCAGTTATGTTTCTGAAGGACAGTTCACTACTGAAAATTACTATTATCCCCAGGCGGGTTTTAACTTTCTGCTGGGTGTAGGGGTTAAATTCTAACTGACTATTTATAAACAAAAAACCCGGTAAGAAATCTTACCGGGTTTTTTATGAGGTGTTTATGCACCCCTATTCGGGTTGGATAAATAAGTCTTAAGAGAATGATCTCTTGGCTTCGCTCTGAACGTCTGAGTAGGTTTGTTTTACATCGTCAGCGAAATTTTCCGCTTTAGCCGCTGCTTCACCTTTCAACTCGTAAGCACTGTCTTTAAAGTCTTCTACTTTCGACTGAGCTTTACCTTTCAGTTCGTAAGCTTTTTCTTCGGCTTCATCTGCGAATTCACCCAGAGAGCTTTTACCAGCTTCGATTTCGTCGAGCATTTTGCTAGCCCAATCATTAACGAAGCGTTTGATTTTCTTAACATTTTTGTTGCCACTTTCAGGAGCAACGATGATTCCGATTAGTACGCCTACAGCTCCGGCAGCGGCGAATCCTAAAAGACTTTTACTAGCCATGGTTGAATAGATTTTGTGATTATAGAACCCAATTAGGGCCTGATAATTAGTTTTTCAAATCTTTCTTAATGTCGTCAAACGTTTTTTCAACGTCCGACTTAAAGCTTTTCCAATCGCGTTTCAGACCACCTTTAAGTTCGGTCATGTTTTCGTCGATTCTATCTTTTCGCTTTTCGAGCCGATCTTTCCGAGCCTCCCAGCGGGCTTTCTCTTCGCCTTTGGCGTTGTCCAGCTTCGCGTCGATTTGCTTCAATTCAGCATCGATGTTATCGCGTTGGGTTTGCATTTTGGCAAGAAACTCGCGTTCTTCTTCCTTCAACTCCGCGTTTACTTCCGCACGCTTTTCAGACGCATCGTTTTTCGCTTCCTGTAAATCTTCATTAATATCCGCTTTTTCTTCGCGTGCTTCCTGTTTAGCATCAGCTAACGTTTCTTCGGCACTCTTGGGCTTTTCTTCGCAGGAAGTCAGGGTAAACATTCCTAAAGCCAAAGCGGTACTGAGGGCAATCAAACTTTTCTTCATGGCAATAACGCAGGTTGGAATAATTTTAAGTGATAGGTTGATACTCGTATAAATTGATGGTAACGCAGGTTGGTTATAAATTCAATTATTCAGGTTGAAGTACTTTGTTTTTCAAGGTTGGTTGATGGTCGGTATGTATTCTTAACGTGTTGAAGGCATTTCAGATGTCTTTAAACGATAAAAACCGATACCAAACGGCTTTTCACCCAAAATTTGGGGAAATAAACTCCCAATATTACCCCGTATGCCATTCAGCTTCGTTGATTCCTATACACGTTGTTTCCGAAAACCATGAAACAAAAAAGGGCCAAACGGAATGCGTCTGGCCCTTTTTTATGAAAAAGTAATTGATCGTTAGCCCAATAGATAGGCTTTGAAATCAGCAAAGTTGCTGCTCATGGGGATGGCTACTTTAGGCTTGTCGAGCAATTCGGCCAATCGTTCAGGAACGGGTAGTGTAGTACCGAGCGTCGCCTCCATCGTAGGGAGAAACTTTGCATAATGAGCCGTAGATAAGAATACACCCGTTACATCCTCCTCCAGCTCGGCTACCGTATCTTTTAGTCCTTGATACGCAATGGCCGTATGCGGACAGAGCAGATAAGCCGTCGAATCATAGGCGTGGCGAATGGCATCCTGCGTTTGTGCGTCGTCGTACCAGATGCCCGTTATCAAATCCTTAGCGGTTTCCCATTCACCGCCGCTCAGGAGCAGTAAACGCGGGAAGTTACTGGGGTTGCCCACATCCATCGCGTTTGAAATGGTTTCCTGGGAGGGTTTCGGCTCGAATATGCCCGTTGACAAGTACTCCGGTACGACGTGATTACTGTTGGTCGCCGCAATGAACTTACGTACGGGCAGACCCATCCGATACGCAATGATTCCCGCCGACAGGTTACCAAAGTTTCCACTCGGCACACTGAATACGAGGGGCTTACCTAAGTGCTTCAGCCGGGCGTAGGCATTGAAATAGTAAAACGCCTGCGGAATCAAACGACTGATATTGATCGAGTTAGCCGAAGCTAAGTTAAATTTCGCCCGTAAATCAGCATCCAAAAATGCTTCTTTCACCAATCGCTGGCAATCGTCAAACGTACCTTCGACTTCCAACGCCGTAACGTTGGCTCCGAGGGTGGTCAATTGTTTCTCCTGAATGTCAGAAACCTTGCCACGGGGGTACAAGATCGTAACCTTAACGCCCGGAGTTTGGTAAAAGCCCTGAGCAACCGCACCACCCGTATCACCGGATGTGGCTACGAGAATATGAATTTCCTTCGCTGATTTTTCCAGGAAGTAGGACATCAACGCTGCCATGAAACGAGCCCCAAAATCCTTGAAGGCCATGGAAGGCCCGTGGAATAATTCGAGCACGTAGGTATCAGGTTCCACCGCTACCACCGGGGCATCGAACGTAATGGCCTGATCGACGATGCGTTTGAGGTCGGCTTCGGGAATGTCATCGCCAATCAAAGCTTTAGAAACTTCCAAAGCAATCTCGGGTAGCGATAGATCCTGAATCGTTTCAAAAAATGAAAGCGGAAGGGTCGGAATATATTCGGGCATGTACAACCCATTATCGGGGGGCAACCCACGAAAAACAGCCTCTTCTAAGCTAACGTCAGGACTCTGGTGCTTGGTGGAATATAGTTTCATCCGAATAAGTTTTCAATTTACCGTTCCGTCTTTCCAGCAGCCTCTTGCCTGAAAACCACCGCCTGCGTAACAGTAAATCGTTTTTAATAAAACGAGGACAAAATTCGGGGTTTCCCCCCGGCCTGCCAAATAGAATTTTGTGAAATTACGCCAGTAGCCGCTGAATTTGTTCTTCCGCCTGGTCCGGTTCATCAAACCAGTACTCTCGCAACAGCGGAGCAATTTCCAGTCGAATGATGCGTAAGAACCATTCTTTTTCGGGCATTTGCGGATGGGTGAAGTAACTATGACCAATGAGATATCCACTGCCCAGATTGCGGTCATTGTGGATAACTTTGTTGATAAACTCCAATTTATTCACCAAAATGTGGATAAACTCCGTGGATAGGCCTTCGTTTTCCAGTAATGCTTGAAACTTGGTACTGAATGTGGGAGCTAGCTCGATAAAGGCAAAACGTCTCCGCAGGGCGTAATCCACCAGAGCCAATGAGCGGTCGGCGGTATTCATGGTCCCAATCAGATAGACATTGGCGGGTACGAAAAAGCGTTCTTCCGAATACGTCAGCGTAATGGCGTGAGCGGGGCCTCGTTTATCGCTTTCCATCAATTGAAACAATTCCCCAAAAATTCGGCTTAAGTTGCCCCGGTTGATTTCGTCGATAATGAATACAAAAGGTTGGTCAGACTGCCCAGCTCGCTTACAGAATTCGTAAAATACACCGTTTCGCAAATAAAAATTACCCGCTCCATCGGGTCGTAGTCCCTGCATGAAATCTTCGTAGGCATACGACTGGTGAAACTGAATCGTTTCGATACGGCTTTCGTCCCGAGCACCCAATAATGTATAGGCAAGCCGTTTGGCTACGAAGGTTTTCCCCACGCCGGGCGGACCCTGCAAAATCAAATTTTGCTTGTACACCAACGCATCCTGAATTTCCTGAAAGCGTTCGTCCGTGAGAAACAACTCCTGCAAAGCATCCGCTGCGGTATAAGGCCGGGGCTGATACGCTGGTATGGGTTCGGCAACAACCGGAGCCGGTGTCGATACAACCGCTTTTTTTGTGGATTTCCTAGGCGTTTTTCCTTCCTGATTGAATACGTAGTAATCGCTACGCAATCGTTTCAAGAACTCTACCGCTGTTTCGTAGGATTGAACGTTCTGGACGGAGCCTTCAAAGGAAGCCTTATTAGTAAGCCCCGACCACAAACCAGCCTTTAATCCATCAGCCGTAATGGTCAGAAACAGGTGATGGCATTCCTGATGCGAGCGAAAGCGGGCCGGGTACAGAGCCAGCCAGCATACGAGCGAACCAAAATTGGTGCTCCCCCGGAAATCGACGGTATGCGTACGATATTCACTCAGGCCCAGCGTTTCGGCAATAGCAGTAGTAATTTCCTGCAGGGCTGGCTTGATAAGATTGGATTGCAGTTTTCGGTAAAAAATCGGGTACAACAACCGGAAGTACAGACTTTTGCCCTGACGGCGATATACGCTGAAGGAATCTCGCGGCTCGGAGTTTGCCAGGCCTTCGACCACTTTTAATCCGTACTTCTGAAAGTATTCGGTATCTCTCCGTTCGATGCGTTCGCGGTAAAAATCCACGTCTTCTGCACGCAGGGGCGGGCGTTCTTCCTGCAACTGATTCAGCACTTCGTACCGGAGCAGTTTAATGGGCTTGAACTGTTTTTCAACGACTTTGTACTCTTCCAGCAACTGAGCAATCACGGCTTTGTCGATGGCATTCAGTTCAGCAAACAGAGCGTCATCATCCGATTCCAGCCGTTGCAGATAGCGGGCAATCTCCTGAATACGCCGAATGGTTTCCTGAATCTGGGTCATGGGTTACTGGGTACGCTGGTAAAATTGTTCAATCTGGTTACTCAGATCAACCAGCTGGTTTTCGGGCAAATTTCCTGAAAAGTATCGTACCTGCCCGATTCTACCCAGCAATCGGTCAATTTCGGAACGTTCGAGTCCGCTTTTTGCCGTAAGTAGTTCTTTAAATTCTTCGTCCAGCTCCGTCGTTTTCAGACCAAACCGCTGGCGTACGTACGTCAGCCAATGCTGAATTTTCTTTTCGGCAATCACGCTATGATCGGCCTGATGGTAGTATAACTGGCCTACCGTTTCGACGAATTCCAGGGAGCTATTCCGTAGCGGCTCCAGTACCGGAATGACGCGTTGTCGTCGTTTACTTTCAAAGAGTACAAACAGAAATAAAGCCGCCAGGGTCAGGTAATACGCCCAAATTAGGCTTGGACTGGTAAAGAGAAAGCGAAACAGGCTTTTTTCACCCTCGCGACCCTGTTCCGTATATTCATCCCACAGAATGGGTAAATTGGGTAAGTACGAAAGGGCCCGAAAGGCATAATTGGCGTCACCCTGTTGCAGGAGGTAATAATTGGTAAAGACTTCCGGAGCCGAATGCAGGTACAACGTACCCGCTCCGAGGTTGAATTTCAGGAAATTATACTGCCCGTGCTGGTTTACGCCCAAAACCGTAGCTTTCTGTGTAGACTCAGTAGTAAGGAAATGGTTTTCAGCGGTTTCTCTTTCCAGGACAAAGCCCTTACCGGGTTGTTTGAAGGCCGGATTCGTCAGGTTCAGAGCCATGGTATCGAGCCGAAAGCGGTTGTAAAAAGCCTGCTGATCTTCGTCCGGTTGAGCCTGTTCCTGATACGCCCGGTTGAAATCAACCAGATGATTGGTACCTATTTTCAAATGCAGTGAATCCAGCAGAAGCTGTGGAAAACCGTTGGCCGAGAGAAAAACGACATTTCCGCGTTTCAGGTACGCAAACAAAGCCTTTACGTCGGCGTCTTCGAGCGTACAGTTTTCGCTGATGTATAAGTAGGTACTCCGGGGAGCGAGTTGCTGTTCTTTCCAGAGGTTATAAAAAGGCAGGCGTACCGAGCGAACGGGTTGTTTCGGAAACAGTCCCGGCAGCAGGTCATAAAGGGCTTGGGTAGCGAAAGGCATTTTCTGGTCATTCCGATACGTCCGCGTCCAGTCGATGGGTCGCGGACGGAAGTACTCCACGGCCACAAACAGGACGATGATACTGAGCAGAAAGAACAGAAATTTCGAATGCTTCACGAACGGAAAAACGTTATAAATCGGAGGGAACCTAGATTTGCCCCTCAAATTACCAATATGTGGTTCCTATGGAGTTAGTACAACTACCTAACTGAAAACACTAAACCCTAAACTCATTAAACTCCTGTTGAATTTCCCGGTACCGTTCTTCCGTTACCGGAAAGTCGCCGTACCAGACGTATTCAAACAACGAAGTCAAATGTTCGAATGTAGGCCGTAAGCCGGGCTGATTCACCTCATAGACGTACGTACGGTTGGTTTTATTGATTTGCCAGGAAATCAACTGTCGATCGGCCATCGTCTTGAGGGTTTGCAGGTACAGGAGTCGTACGGCCAGTCGGTAATTGTGCTGATGAACCGCCTGATCAATCGCTTCCCGAAAATCAATCGCGTGAATGTCTTCCTGCATCAGGGAATAAGGAAGCGTAGATCGTTGCGATTTCCGCTGGAACAGGCCCATTTTGTCCATCCCCATGAACTTATACAGCACAAATACAACCACGGCCGTAATGAACAGAATTTGTACCCATTCGCGGCTTTTTCGGGTATCGGTACTGTAGAGAAAATCGAAAAGCCAGGCTAGAAACCGTTGCCAAAGCTCATCGATCAAACCCGAGGGTGGTTCCACATCGTGACCATACTGGTATTCGCGGGCCTCTTTAGTCTCATTCCAGCGTTCGGGCAGCGGTTGCCGTAATGTTGGTCTGGCAGGTTCGGCAGGAAGAACCTTTTTACCTACGCCCGTAGCATCCTTCTGAGCGTACGCTCCCGAAAGCGGAAACCAGAGCAGGCAGGCGAGCAGCCAGTAATAGAGTCCCTTAATACGCATCGTCACGGCGATTTTGCTGGCCAATGGCTTCAATTTCCTGCATGAGGCCAATCCCTTCTTTCTTTTCTACGAGCGAAAAGTACTGAAATCCGAGAGCTACATCGACCAGGGCCGAAAGAATGGTCGTACCCGTTACGGCTATTACCGAACTAAGCATCGTTACCCACTGCAGGTCATCTCCTACTACTTTCAAGGTTTGCAGAAACATGACCAGATACATGGGAATCGACAGAATTCCTCCTAAAAAGCTGGCCGCCAACGTCACCAATATTCGTATTCCGAAGGTAGTCAGGGCGTCGCCCCAGCTCATCGTTACCAGTTCATGCGAACGTTGTAGAGCCTGCGAAGGTCGCCGCTCCTCCCGAACCAGACTGATCGTACCTAAACTAAACGTGGTATAGGGATAGGCTACGGGTAGAAAACACAGGACAAAGCCCAGTAGTAACGTGAACCCGTAAATCACGTACAGAAGTAACGTAGGAAGTAGATGCCGCAGTACGATTCGCCAGACCTCGGCGGGCTCGATAGGCTCGTCGCTGTCCATGTACCGTACCAGATAACTGCTCACGACCAGGGAAATGGTAATACTTGCCAGGAGACTGAACAAAATACTCATCAGGTACGAAGGGCCGAAGAAATTGCTGAAGCGGGAAGCACCCGCCAGGCCCAATCCCGAACTGAAAAGCTGCGATTGGTATAAGCCCGTAGCGATTCCGGAAATCAGCGAAAAAGGAGCCGCGAAATACAGCAGAATGGGCCCCAGTGTACGCAGGTTTTGAAAGGTAAACTGGAAGGTAACGTTAATGATTTCGCTAAAATTTCGCTCTTCGCGAAGTTGAATGGTACGCATAAGTACGTTTTTAGGCTAGGATTGGGGAAGTCGCAAGGTGGCTCTCCGGTTCAGCTGGATCGGATACCAGACGAAATACCAGCCAATAAAAAAGGCCGAAGCCGCGATGATGAGTATACTAACGGCCGGGTACAACGGCTGTCGGGTTACGAAGCCTTCCAGGAATCCCGCCGTAATGAAAATGGGAACCAGGCCAATTGCAATTTTCATCCCCTGACGAGCTCCCCGCTGGAAAGATTCGAGTCGGGAGTAGGTTTTAGGAAACAGAATACTATTCCCAATCGTCAACCCCGCACAACCGGCAATAATGATGGCTGAAATTTCGAGCGTGCCGTGAATCCAGACCGTCAGCAGAGCCGCCCGAATGACGCCCTGCTGGTACAGAAACGTAAAAAACGCTCCGAGCATGACGCCGTTTTGAAACAGTACATAGACCGTTCCTACGGAAAGGGCAATGCCGTATACGAAAGCCGCAAAAGCCACGCGTACGTTATTGATTGTAATGGTGAGGAAGGATACGGTCATCTGCTGGGATTTGTACACCGCCATCGGATCACCGCGTTGAATATTTTCGAGCGTCATGTTGACGTACTGATCCCCTAAAATGAGACGGACGAAACTCTCGTCGTACAGCGTCGAAATAACACCCAGCACCGTAGCGGCGAAAAAGAACAGAAAGGCATACAGCAGCGTTCGATGCGACTGGTAAAACAGAAAGGGTAACTCGTACGCCCAGAATTGGATGAAACGATTGCTTTTTTCCTTACGGTTGGCGTAGATTTTCTGGTGAAACCGCGTTGCCAGCGTATTCAGGTAGCGGGTAACGGGCGAATCGGGATAGAACGTACGGGCGTACGAAAGATCGTCGGTCAGTTCAATAAACTGCTCCGATAATTCATCGGGATTCTTGGTCCGATGGTCTTCGTAATACTTCCACTTTTCCTTATTTTTCTTAATAAATACCGCTTCTCGCATGGGCTTCTCCGCTTAAACCAGATAACTGCGACTAAACTATCGGGCTATCGGCCAAAATAGCAAAAACTTTTTCGTAATTCGCTGCGAATCCCAAAGGATTCATCGGACCGTTTCCCAAAAACGAATTTTCTGTTTGTCCATTCCCGAGAACCAGCCGTTGCCTAAATCAGCCATGTCTACGCATTTATCCATCCAAACGACCCAGAATGTTACGCTGGAATTTCTGCCCGCCAGCATTGGCGACCGAATTCTGGCTTTTCTTATTGATCTCGTGATTATGGGAGCGTGGTTGATTCTGGGTTCTTTGCTCTTCAGCAGTTATCTGACCACCATTGTAGAGAATACGAGTGTTCTATTCTCCATCTATATGCTGGTGATTGCTCTACCCGTCATGAGTTATAGTTTACTGTCGGAAATCTTTATGAACGGCCAGTCGGTAGGTAAACGGGTACTGGGACTTCGGGTCGTACGCCTCAACGGTACACCCGCCGGCGTGGGTGATTACTTTCTGCGATGGCTACTTAGAATGCTCGACATCTGGATTTTTTCGGGACTGGTGGGTTTGATTACCATGGCCATCTACCAAGGTCAACGGCTAGGTGACCGGGCTGCCAAAACAGCCGTGGTAAAATTGCGGCCACCCGTACGACTGGAAGAACTCACCCAGGAAGACCATCCTGAGTACCAGGTGATTTTTCCGCAGGCTTTACTACTTTCCGACCGTGATCTGAACACCATTCGCCGGGTACTTCGCAAAACGCAGCAACACCATACGTTCGATCTGCTGGCCATGACTGCCCAACGGGTAAAAGACGTTACAGGAATTCAAACCGACCTCGACGATTGGGTTTTTCTCACTACGCTTTTACAGGATCATACCGTATTGGCGGTACGGGAAAGTGTATAGAAAGCCGGAATCAGATTAGATCGGCTGGCGTTCCGGACCCATCAGAACTACGATCATCGTAGCCACCAGCAAAGCCAGGTACACCAGTAGCGTGACGCGTTTGGGAGCGTAGGTCCAGTATTTGAAGATCAGTAGTCCGCTTCCAGCCAGACCAATAATCAATACACTTCGATTGCGATAATCGGCGAGATTCGCATATAGCCGGGTGTAGGTCGCTTCGTCCTGATAGGATTGGTACAAGTCATAACCCGTTAACAGTCCAAACACAAAAAGCAGCGATACACTTGCCAGGAGCAGATACGAGGGCAGGGTTTTCCACATGATACGGTGACATTATTCCTGCAAAGATGTTCAAGGAACGTTTCCATTTTGATACGTAAGGATATAAATCATCCAGGCTACGAAGAGGATTATTGCCAAAATAGCATTCGTAAAGTCATCCGCTATAAAATCCATCCACGCCCGATTGCTTCGCAGACCTACACGAAAAAAAAGCCATCGCAGGGTACCTACGGGCACATTGCATAGCAATTCCCTGACTATCATTCTTAAGATACATTCTACTAGTAAAGTCAGAATCTCGGACATCGGTCAAAGCTCTTGATTTCCCGCAAGCTATTACGTCTCCTCATTCTTCTACCAACTATTTGGGACTGGCGGTGCTGAATAAAGCTTTTCTCCGCCGTTGTTGGTGTTTAGCGGAGCGTCATCAACAACTTGGCTTTCCACAGGTTTTCAAGCTTTATTTCCCATCTGATCAATCGGAAATTCGGGTAGGGACTCCAATTTGCCTAGAGTAAGACTATTTAAAATTGAAAATCAGCCCGTAGCATGACGTAGCGAGGCACCAGTGATAGGTGGACTGACTAATGAGATAATTGGTTAGCTGACTGTACGTGGCATTAGGGCTATTCAGTAAATTCTTACCGACCAGTTCAAGCGAAAATTTCCGATTAGGAGGTAGAAAACGAACGAGTCCATCCAGAAAATAGAATTGGTTCTGCACAGCATCGGTCTTCAGACGAGTCCATTCCGAAGTTAAAATAAAAAACCAGACTTTTGAAGGATTCATCTTCAACGCAACGATCGGTTTTGACAAACGATTATACCCTAGCGAAACGCCCGTTTCCCGGACGTCTGACCACAAAACTTCGTACCCAGCTTCCAGATTAATCATTCCGTCAAAGGCCGTTCGTAACACCAGTTTACCCTGCAGTGATCGCACTGCTCCCCGATTTAGAGTAGAGGCATTGATCATACTTTGGTATGAATTCCATCCGGCAATGAGTCGGGCGATAGTATTCAACTGGAGTGCCGGAAGGTATTTACTCAGGTCGGTTGCCAGTTCGTAGGAATCGTTTGGAAAGGGGGTTGGTATCAGGCTCTTAAACGTAAACCGATCATTCACGCCTACTCGCTGGATGTACGGCGATTTTTCGGAAGAATAGGTAAAATTAGTATGCATTGAAAACTGATGCAGCCAGTCCGTATTTGAAAAATTCAAAGCGAAGTAGCTGGTCTTAAGACGATTCCACCCGGCATATCCCCGTTGAAACGAACGATAGCTGCTCAGTACATAGCCATTCATTAGGTTTGTACTGCTAGGCTGGCTCTGATTACGACCATAAAAAGCCCCCAGCTTCGTGTCCTGATTGATGCGAAACGTAAGCCCTGCCATGGGGTTGAGGTATCGGAAAGTGGTCTCTTCTCCAGACGCCTGTAGCTGTACGAGGTGAACCGACGCCCCCAGAAAGAACTCCAGTTTACCCCACGGCAACGTTGTCTGGGCTTCCAGGGAGCCGTGTTTCTTACGATACGCGAGTTCATTTCGGTAGTCGGCATTTTCAACAGTTTGAGCCTGGGAAAACAGCCTGGAAGACAGCGATTCCCGTAGATCCGAAAAATTGGCGTTGAAGGCATACTTGCGTCTGTCACCCCAGGCTCCCATCCAGCGAGATTGTAAGGCCCAGATTTGCCGTTGATTGGCAATAGACTGGGTAATTTCCCCCGTATTTTCCGGAAAAAGAGCTTTGAAGCGATCGGAGCGTATGCGTAGTTCCTGGGGCCGATTTTGCTGCTGAAAGTAGGCATCTACCGTCAGGGCTCGCCTACCCGGAAACCGGTGAATATAACCAAGTTGCTGTTGCATGCCCTCCTGGCGGGAGAACATTTTCTGCTGCAATTGTTCCGTAAACGCTGGATTGGATGAGGTAATGTCAAAGGCCGAGTTGATCCGCTCGGTTTGCCAGTTGCCCTCCCACTTCCAGCGGGTTGTGGTTGAAGGCATATATTCCAGAGCCATCTGACTCACCTGCAAGCGGGGACGTGTTTCGAGTTGCTGGGTATCCTGTATAATTAGCGGGGACTGTTCCAGTACATACGTATATCGGTTGATGATTTGTTGTGGATTTCTATCACCAAGCCGATACGTAAACGCTTTCATCTTAACCTTGGGACTGATCGTCAGGGTCACATTAGCGGCTCCCAACCCCACCCGATTTTGATTAAACCGTTCAGCGGCTACCCCTGGCACGGTGAAACCGGGTTTTTGAATCAGGACTTGGCCTGGATTACTATCCTGTACGGGAGACGATTCATTTTCCTCTTTTCCTAAATCGTAGGTAACCTCTGGTATGGGGTTTCGTCCGGTATTGTTGGCCGTTCCAATCACACCCAGTTTCAGGCGATCAATCAGCGAAAATACATTGGCTCGGACTTCGTAGCGTTGGGTCAGACCAGCAGCTACATCGGCTGTACCAAAAATTACTTTGCGGCGATCTTCCCGGAGTTTAACATTGAGCACGGTTTTATCCGAACGTTCAATGCCTTTCAGCAAGGGTGTATCCGAAGCATTTTCAATCGCCTCTATTGTACCGAGTAATTGGGCAGAGAGGTTTTTCGAAAGCAGATGGTAATTCTTCGAAAAAAACTCATCGCCTTCGAGCAGTATTTTTTCAATGGGTTTGCCTTTAAATGAGATCCCTCCATTTTCATCTACCCGAATACCCGGAAGTTTTTTAAGTACGTCTTCCAGTACTCGCTCCGAGCCATCCGCGAATTTCTGCACCGTAAAAATCGTAGTATCTTCCCAAACGCGAATGGGCAGTAACTCCCCTTTCACAAGGACTGGTTTTAAATCAACGGGCTCCTTTTCCAGCACAAAATCCAGCGACTGCGATTCAGCCGAAACCCAACGGCTTTGACTAATAAAACCCAGGTTATTAATAGTGAGGAGTACGTGCGTGGTATCCGGGTCCATTTCCAGTACATACCAACCCTTTTCATCGGTAGTCGTGTACGCGAGAATGCTTGAATCTGCCTTCGATACAAGAACTACACAGCCCACCAGTGGCAGCCCAGCGGTGGAAGAAACGTTTCCATGAATACGAATTTGACCGAAAGCGTGACTAAGCAGGCACAGGAAGCCTCCCACTAGCAGCAGAATTCGCATGGTAATTCAATTGGGAAAATTCTCGACACTAAACGTATTGATTTCCGTAACTCCTCCTACTTCTTTAAAACTACTCCCCAAATCCATCTTCTTCGTTTGGCGTAAGCGTTCTTTTCGGTAGGCGATAAACTGAGCAAGGGTAACTGGTTTTTTACGGAATTTAGGTGGATTAAGCGTCGGTCCATTGGGTGTCAGTTGCAGGGATTGAAAGAGAAACTTCACGGCTCCATCAGTGGAGGTGGCTTCCAGAATAAGTCCGGGCAATCCCCATAGTTTCCAGGGCCCTGCACTCACGGGTATGGCTGGCGTGAACCAGGCGGTATACGTTCGATTTCTCACCATCCCGACGGCTTTCAGACAATCATATCCACCCATTTTTCGCTTTTCAGTACTTATCTTCCATTGGGGTTTTAACAGGGTATCTTTTACTGGAAAAAAGTGAGATAAAATTCGCTCATTAGACAGTACCTGTCGTTTTGAAAAATCCAGATAAAACTGATCTATTTCATTATTGGAAGATTTGCCATATATAGTGGAAATGTTGACTTGATCTTTAATCTCTTCGCCTTCTTTATCTGCTAATAAACTTTTTTCGGTATAGAAAGAGCTTGTCTTAGTAATTATTAGCGTTCCATTTCCCGAATAGCCGGGATCTAAAGGCTGATTTTCCAATTGACGATAGTTTATAATGCCTACCTGAGATTGAGCATACAAACCGTTGCTCAACAAACCGATAAAACATAAAATCATTTTCATACGTACGCTAGTTAGGGGTGCAGAACTAAGTATGGGGGAAATCCGGCCTTATATCAATTGAGGTAATAAAATGTAACTTAGCCTCTATAAAAATTCATATTAGTATAACGAAAAATGCCTAATTTTCTTTAAAAATTTAAATGAATAATTACTACTAGTTTACTGTATTCCGATACGATTCAGAAAGGTTTCCAGTGAAGTGTGCTTTTTTCAATACTCCATCACATTCTAGTTTAAATGGACTGACTAAAGCCGAAACATGTATTTCTACCAAAAAGAAAGGCTTTCCCCTCGCAGGGAAAGCCTTCGCTATTCATTATTCGTTCAAGCACCTACTTTTTCGCCACGGCTCCTCTGAAGTTTCGAAGGTTATACGTGAACGTTAGCATAAAGTACCGGCTTAACACCAGCGTGCGGGTATCTTCCACGTACGTTTCCGTCGTATTCCGGCTGATGCTGTTGTTTTGATTGAGCAAGTCGAAAATCGTCAGACGAATTTCACCGCGTTGATCTTTCAGGATCTTCTGCCCTACGCCCAGATTGAACAGCGTAAAACTCCGGTCGTAGCCGGCACCCAGACCCGTATACAGCGTATTGGCTACGTCCGGGTTGATGGTGAAGCCCTTAGCTGAAATCCAGTTCAAACGAAAACGGGCCGTATGCGAGAAATAGTTACTGTTCTGTTGCGGCTGAATCGTATACCGAATGATGTTATACGCCCCTGAATACGAAACGGAGAAATCCAGATTTTCGCTGATGTTACTGCTCAGGACAGCTCCACCGTTGATGGCGAAATTATTCGAGAAGCTTTCTACTTCGTTGATTAAACCGGGCGTACGGGAGTAATTCACGCCCCCGTTCAGATTGAGGTTACTCTTGATTGACTGAATGGGCAAGCCCAGGTTCATAAACGCCCGCAAATTCCGGTAGCCCTGCAAGTTCACCGGACGACTGTACTGCGACCCACGCGTCAGTAATACGCCTTCGGTAAGCGTCGTGTCCCGGTTGGCGATCACGGTAGCGTTGGTGATGTTATTAGCCGTAAAGGTGGCGAATATCCCCCCGAAGAAATTCACCGACTTGGCCACATTCGTACTATTGTAGCGTAAGGAAAGCGTATGCGAGTACTCCTGCTTCAGGTTCGGGTTACCGCTGGAAATGAAGAGCGGGTTAGTATTATCAAACACGTTCTGCAACTGCGTGATGGAAGGAGCATTCGTGGAGGTTCGGTAATTGAACCGCAGATTTTTCGTTTGCGTGAATTTGTAGTTCACGTCCATATTCGGCATCCAGTTCTGGAAAGTTTTATCCACCGAGAACGTCCGGGGAAATAATTGATTCCCCGATAAATCCGCTAACTGATAATCGACACCCGCCGAAAGAAAACCTTTTTGGCTACGTAAGCGGTATGAAAGTCCAGCCCGGTTGGTCGAGTACTGATTGTCGAAACGGTTGCTCAGAATCGAATTCAGCGATGTGTATCCCTGCGTAGCTTCGTTGTAATCGTACGTTTCCTTGTTGCTTTTGCTGTTAGTGATCGAACCGTTGTAGCTCAGTTGCAACTGACTCATCTTCGACAGCGGCTCGGTATAGTTCACGTTCGCATTCCAGGTATTACTGTTGGTTTCCGTTTCCGATTGTTGTCGGATCAAGGCCAGCGAATCCACCCCATTTCTGCGGGCATAGCGGTTCTCGGAGTTTAGTAAGCCATTCCGGTTATTGGCATTCAACGTCGTTCCCAGCCCCACGGAAATGGTTCGTCCGGGCTTGGCAAATTGATGGCGGAACAACAGGTTCTGGCCAAAGTTGTAACCGTTACTCTGGGCCGTATTGCGGGTACTGGTTTGGCTGATCTGGGCTCCGGTTTCGCTCTCGCGGGTCGCCCCTTCGACCGTACTGCTGCTGTTATTGTTTTGAACGCTAATCCGCGGCGTCCAGATCAACGAACTTCGTTTGCTGATCTGATACTCCAGTCGCAGGTTGGCCCGGTGGTTATTGTTATTGTTGCTAGACTGGCTGTTCTGATCATAAATCTGACCGTTGCCACCTGTAGCAAACGAAGTACGACTTAGTGTCGTTTCGGACCGGTTCCGGGCATTGTTGAAAAAGTAACTACCCGTTACTTTCACCTTACTGCTCCAGTTATCGGTGTAGTTTAAGCCGATGGCATTTGTAGAGGTAATACCGCCCTGCTGACCTACCAGAAAGTTTCCGGCGGAGTTTCCGCCAAATCCGCCACCGCCGCCGCCACCACGATTTCCACCGCCACCACCGCCGCCGCGGTTGCCACCAAAGTTACCACCACCCCGGTTGCCACCGCCGCCTGAGCCCAGGGCTCCGATCAAATCCTGCATGGCGAAGTTTTGCTGGTTCACGTTGTTACTCAGGCCAATGAGTGAAATCCGGCGGGCTCCGTTGAAGAAGTTGATATTTCCTCCAGCCGAGTACCGATTATCAGTACCGTAACCGGCGTATACTTTTCCGAACTGACCATTATTCTTCCCACTACGCGTCGTAATGTTGATGGTACGTTCGGCGTTACCGTCGTCGAAACCCGTAAACTGGGCCTGATCGCTCAGACGGTCAAATACCTGAATTTTATCTACCACTTCCGAAGGCAGGTTTTTCAAAGCGAGCGAAGCATCATCCCCAAAAATTCCCGACCGTCTACCAATACGCGTTTCACATCCTGTCCCTGGGCTTTAATGGTTCCATTTTCCATCGTGATCCCCGGCATTTTCGTAACCAGATCTTCTACATTGGCATCTTTCGTTACCTTATACGCATCGGCGTTGTAAATCAGTGTATCGGCTTTCTGCTCCACGCGTTCCTGCATGCCTTTCACCGTCACTTCTTTCAGGTTTCTGGAATTGGAAGACAACGGTAAGGTACCCAAATCAAGTACGTTGTTGAAGGGCCGTACCTGAATCTGTTCGGTATTGTATCCAATATTTGAAAGACGTAAGCGATAACTACCCCGACTCAGATTCGGGAAGGCAAAACGTCCTTCGGCATCCGTAGTAGTTCCACTGCGTTTGGTACTATCACTAGCATTGATCAATAGAACTGTCACGCCGAAAAGTACAGAGCCGTCATTTTTATCCGTAACTCGTCCCCGTAGTTCAGTTCCATTCACGCCGGGTTCTGTCGTTGCCTGCGTGGGTGGAGTCGTAGGCACGGGTTGTGTGGCAGGACGTGCCGTGGGAGGTAAGGTATCCCGAACAGCGGGCGTTGCTGTCCCTGCTTGGCGACTCGTATCAGCGGGCAGTACGGGTGTGTTGGATGGTAACGTAGCGTTGGCCGGACGAACCGTGTCAGGGCGGACGGCGGGGGCCGTCGCAGCTGAGGCAACAGGTGACAGCGTTACGGTACCCACATCAGCCTGAGCCCGTAACGGAGCTACTTCCACTTCACGAGCCTGAAAATTCGCTTTCGCTACGCGTATACGGTACGCGGGGCCCTGTTCCAGTCCACGAAACAGAAATCGACCTGCGGTGTCAGTTTGGCTGGTGAGTCGTTTCGTACTATCGGCGGGCTGGAGTAAAACTACTTTAGCTTCAGAAACTGGCTTTTGGGTGGGTTGCGTCACGCGGCCGCTGATGGCACCTTCCTGGGCCCAGGCCTGGGAAAATGATAGCGTAGCGATCAGTAAAGAGAGGTAATGGTTCGTTTTCATTGTCTATCGCACGCGGCGGTGCTGGCTAGAAGGCTCGTAAAGAATTGTCTCATAGATTGCCTGGAGTGGTGGAAGTTTAGTGGTGAACGGGGGCGGTAGGACTCTTTTCATAAATTCATCGATGAACGGGGGTATTAAGTAGATATGCCAAGCGTTTATTGCTAGTTTATCTTTAAGGACTACTTACGCCCCAAGCACCGCTGAACGGGCGGCGGATAAGCGATTGTTTTTCAGAATAAATCGGGTGTAAAAGGCACTAAAATTTTCGTACGCGGGTTTGGCCGTTACGCGTAAGAGTCCTACGTTTGTAAGCTAATTCTAGTTATTCGATAGAATAAAAGACTTCTCAGAGCCATGCAAAGTTTCCGTACCGAACTGGAGAATCCCCTCGTAGAAAAAGATATCGTCGATTTAGAGCGAAAAATCCGCCTTTTCCGGGAGGGAAAAATTCACGAGGAAAAGTTTAGAAGCCTGCGTCTGGCCCGGGGAGTATATGGTCAGCGGCAACAGGGCGTTCAGATGGTTCGCATCAAATTGCCCTACGGCAAGATGACGTTTAACCAGTGGAAACGCATTGCGGATATTTCGGACGAATATTCCACGGGGAATCTGCACCTAACGACCCGTCAGGATATTCAGATTCACTTCGTTAGCCTGGATCGTACGCCCGAACTCTGGGCCAAACTCGAACAGGATGATATTACCCTTCGCGAAGCTTGCGGAAATACCGTACGGAACGTAACGGCCTCACCGACCGCGGGTATCGATCCGGAAGAACCCTTCGACGTTACACCTTACGCGGATGCCACCTTCCGTTATTTCCTGCGAAATCCGATTTGTCAGGAGATGGGCCGGAAATTCAAGATTTCCTTCTCCAGCTCCGACGCCGATACGGCCCTGTCGTATATGCACGATTTAGGCTTCGTTCCTAAAATCAAGGATGGGCAACGGGGTTTTAAAGTACTGGTGGGCGGCGGCCTGGGTGCCCAGCCGGCATTGGCTCACTTGTACCACGAATTTTTACCCGTCGATCAGCTTATTCCGACGGTGGAAGCGGTTTTACGCATTTTCGACCGTCACGGCGAACGCAACAGCCGTCATAAGGCTCGTTTGAAATTCCTGATTGCTAAAATCGGTTTCGATGAATTCAAGCGACTGGTTACGGAAGAATGGACCGCCCTGAAATCCAAAACTTATACGATTGAAGCTCCGGCAGAAGCAGTCCTGGAAACGCCTACCACATCACTGGCGTATGGAACGGACGAGGTCTACAACCAATGGCTGAAATCCAACGTATTCCCGCAAAAACAGAGTGGCTACTACGGCGTATTCGTACGCGTACCGCTGGGCAATATTCGTTCCGAAACCAGCCGTAACCTGATCGGACAGATCGAGCCTTACGTTGCCAACGATGTTCGGGTATCAATCAACCAGGGACTGTTGTTCCGCTTTGTAAAAGCCGAAGATTTACCCCGCGTTTACGAGATTCTGGCGGCTCACGAGTTGGCTCAGCCCGGTGCGAACAGTACGGCCAACATTACGGCCTGCCCCGGTACGGATACCTGTAACCTGGCGATCTCCGATTCGACGTCCATTTCACTGGAACTGGAAAAAGTCATCGGTCAGGAGTTTCCCGACCTGATTTTCAACAATGATATTTTGATTAAAATCTCGGGTTGTATGAACGCCTGCGGTCAGCACAGTATGGCCCAGATTGGTTTGCACGGCAGCTCGATGAAAGCTCCGGATAAACGCGTACTGCCCGCTTTACAGGTTCTGCTAGGTGGAGGAACGCTGGGCGATGGCTCGGGTCGGGTAGCCGATAAAGTCATTAAGATTCCGTCCAAACGCGGTCCGCAAGCCCTGCGTTGGATTCTGAATGATTACGAACAAAACGCTACTGACGGCGAGTATTTCAATGATTACTACGATCGTCAGGGTGAAAAATACTTTTACGGAATTCTGAAACCGCTGACGGATCTCTCGACGGTGGTGGACAGCGATTTTGTAGACTGGGGTCAAACCGAATCTTTTGCTACGGAGATTGGCGTGGGCGAATGTGCCAGCGTGATTATTGATCTGGTCGCTACGCTGCTTTTCGAAACCGAAGAGAAATTCGACTGGGCCGAGCAAGCCTTAAAAGAAGGTCGCTACGCCGATTCGATCTACTATAGCTACAGCGTTTTTGTATCGGGAGCGAAAGCCCTGTTACTGGACAAGAGCGTCAGCGTGAGTACGCAACATGCGGTCATTAAAGAATTTGACAAGCAATTTGTGGAAAGCGGTGAATTCTCGTTTGGAGGTCAAACCTTCACCGAACGAGTACTACAGATTAATCAACAGGAACCCTCGCCGGAGTTCGCCGAGCGTTTTCTGGGAGAGGCCCTGGATTTTCTTCAACGGGCGAAGGCGTTCCGCGAAGAAGCGGTTGCGGCTAAAGCCTGAGACGCGATTACTACGCATGAGCAGAAAAACGAACCCTAAACTGACCGTTGTCGGAGCAGGACCGGGTGCCCCCGATTTAATTACGCTGAAAGCAGTCAAGGCTCTACGGAATGCCAACGTGGTTTTGTATGACGCCCTGATTGATCCCGTCTTACTGGAACACTGCCCGGCTGAAACGGAGAAAATTTACGTCGGCAAACGCCCCGGCGAGAGCCATTCGCAGGACTGGATCAATGAACTGATTGTAGAAAAAGCGTTTGCGGCGGGACATGTAGTCCGCCTGAAAGGGGGCGATCCGTACGTGTTTGGTCGGGGTCAGGAAGAGCTGGCCTATGCCCGCCCGTTTGGTATCGAAACGGATTACGTACCCGGATTGTCTTCGGCTCTGGCCGTGCCCGGCAACGCGGGTATTCCCATGACGGCTCGTGGCGTGAGTGAAAGCTTCTGGGTCATTACGGGGACGAAGACGGATGGATCGCTTTCCCGCGACCTCTGTCTGGCCCTGTGCTCAACGGCTACGATTGTCGTCCTGATGGGCATGAACAAACTTCAGGAAATTGCGGACCTTTGCGTTCAGATGGGCCGGGCGGATGTACCCGCAGCCATTCTGCAAAGTGGTACAACAGCCGAACAACGAACCGCCATTGGTACCGCTCAGGAATTGCCCCGGTTAGCTTTGGAGCAGAAATTGACCAATCCAGCGGTGATTGTACTGGGCGAAGTCGTTCGGTACGGCTCGGGAACACCGTCTACCGACTGGCAGGAATTCCTGCAAAACGGTCAATTTTTTGATACGCGGGGTTAAAACCGCCTACGTAAGGAGTAAGACCCCTGTACGGGTTTTCGTTCATAGCGTTGAAAGGTTTAGCCTTTTAACGTTCAAACCTCAAACCCGATCAAACTTTAGATTTGTTACTTCACTATACGTGCGATGCATTCAAAGCTTCTTTGGGTGCATCGCATTACTTTTTTAACGACAAGGGGCTTAGACTCAAGCAGGGAATTATATGTACGGGCTTCTTGTTATCTTTAGAATGAATTTTAAGTGTATTCATGAATAAGCAAGTGATTTTTCAGGACTGGGGCCTTCGGGACTATCAGTCGGCCTGGGACGCCCAGGAAGAGCTGCTAGCCGCTACCGTAGCCCGTAAGGTTCAGAATCGGCAGGCCGCAGTAGCGGAGCAATTGCCCACGAATAATTACCTTCTTTTTGTGCAGCATCCGCCTGTATTTACGCTCGGTAAAAGTGGCAAACCCGAACATCTGCTGGAGGATGAACAGAAGCTGGAACAGCTCGGCATTCAGTACTACAAAATCAACCGGGGCGGGGATATTACGTATCACGGTCCGGGTCAATTAGTAGGTTACCCCATTCTGGATCTGGATAATTTCAAGCCCGATATTCACTGGTACATGCGAATGCTGGAAGAAGCCATCATTCGTACCTGTGCGGATTATGGACTGGAGGCGGGTCGCATTCCGGGAATGACGGGCGTGTGGCTGGATTACGTCGAACAGAAGAATCCCCGGAAAATCTGTGCAATGGGCGTAAAAGCCAGCCGCTGGGTGACCATGCACGGTTTTGCCCTGAATGTAAATAATGACCTTGCTTTTTTCGAGTATATTGTTCCCTGTGGTCTGGAGGGAAAAGAAGTAACCTCCCTGGCGAAAGAGCTGGGCCATTCCCTCGATTTCCAGGAAGTTTCGCAGCGATTAAAAGCTCATCTGGCCGATTTGTTCGAAATGGTTTTTGTCGAAGAATCGCTCACCATGCCGACCGTTTGAGTAACCCATAAAACCATTCATTCCCATGAAAAAAGACATTCCATTTTTGCCCGTAGAAGGGGTAAAAGTAGCCATAGCCCGTGAAGTGAACGAATTCAATGAAGCTGCCTGGCGGGTCTACTTACTCAACCGTAATGACAAAGCCATTCAAAACGTTTTTGTAACTTCCCGTGGCTATAGTAAACCCCAACATCAGGGTGAAGAAGCTCAGGAAACATCAACGTTACGCCATTTTTTTCAGGAAGTCCCTGCCCATAGTCATCAGCCGATTGAACCCATTGATTCCTCAGTATTTCATTTAACGAATGAATACTGGGTGAGTTATTTCATCGATAATCAGATTTATGACAAGCGGTTTATTTTCGTACCGGGTAGCCTGGACGAAGCCAATCTGATTCAAATTAATCAGTTAGCTCAGGAAGGTATTCTGCACGAATAAGCTTTCCCTTTTTTTCTTATAAACGTGGATTTTACGGTGGTAAAGTCCGCGTTTTTTTTGTGCGTATACCTGTAGTTAATTCATCGGTTACCGTTTGCTCAATGCAGCACGGAGGAGATTGTTTTCTTCGTTACTTTCGACGTGTACCTTCGTATTTCCTCATGAATGCAGCTGAATTTCAATCTACGGCCAGACATCTTTTATTCATTGATATTGAGACTGTTTCGGGCGAATCTTCGCTGGAATTAGTATCCGAACGGCTGCAAAAAGAATGGTTACGAAAAGCGGATCGACTTCGCAGTACCGAGGGGCCCAGCGATGCAGAACTTTACTTTGATCGAGCCGCCGTTTACGCCGAATTCGGTAAAATTATCGTCATCGGATTAGGCTTCTTCCATTGGGAGGCAGATGAGGCTACCTTTCGGGTTCGTACCATTCACGGGCATGATGAGGCCAGCGTACTTCGTCAGTTTTGCACACTGGTAGAAAAGCGGTACGCTCGTAAACTGATTCTCTGTGCTCATAATGGACGGGAGTTTGACTATCCGTATCTCTGTCGGCGGATGATGATTCACGGTATACCGATCCCCCGCTCTCTATGGAATACCCACTGGAGACGCTACGACTCCCCGCATTTGGATACGATGGATTACTGGAAATTCGGCGATTTTAAAAATTATACGAGCCTGGAGTTACTGGCCGCTTTATTTGATATTCCCTCCAGTAAGGACACGCTTTCCGGAAGTGAAGTAAATACAACGTATTATCATAAAAATAATTTGATTTCCATTGCTCAGTATTGTCGGGAAGATGTTGTAGTGCTAGCCCAACTATATTTGCGTTATCATCAAATGGAATTACTACAGGAAAAACAAATTATTCGTCTGGAGTAAATTGTTTTTTTTACATGTTTGTCGTTATTTTTACCCGCCCATTTTACCGGTTTGTCCTTTATGAAACATTTGTACAGATTAGCTAGTCTGCTTTTTTTCCTCTTTACGTATTACCAGAGTTTCGCCCAGTTAAGCATTACTTTTCCCACCACGCGAGCCGTTTTTCAGCGTGATTTATCGAATCAGGCTTCTGTACACGTAGCAGGTGTTTATACGGAAAAAGTAGACCGGATTGAGGTACGCTTGGTTCCCATTCCGGCAGGTGGTTCGATTGGTCCTAATAATGCCGTCGATACCCAGTGGCAACCCCTGTGGACCTATCCCGGCAATACCACCAGTAGTCCTTCCAACGGTTATTTTCAGGGTTCGGTTACAGCCAAAGGAGGCTGGTATGATCTCAAGGTGCGGGCCTATCAGAACGGTTCTTTGCTTGGGCAGGAAACTACGTTGACAAAAGTTGGCGTTGGTGAAGTCTTCGTAATTGCCGGCCAGTCGAATGCAACCGGAATTGCGGACCCTAACAATACGGGGCCATCGGCAACCTACGATCAGGTGAGTGCCGTGGGCATCGGTTATAAAATTGCAGAGAATCCGGATCTGAACGATCCAAGCCAATGGGGTCCCTGGAGCTATTCGAATGTGAAGGACAAGGTAGCTACCCCCGAGTTTGTTCACCTGGATGCGACAACGAAACTGGCTCCTTTCGGCCTCTCAGCCTGGTGCTGGGGAGCCTTGGGCGATCTGCTGGTGGAACGGTGGAAAGTTCCGGTGGCGTTTTTCCAGGGAGGCTGGTCCGGTACGGGCAGTGTCAACTGGCTCACGAGTATTGATCCTTCGCAAGACCCGGCGTTGAACCCTGTTTTTAGCTATCCCTATCCGAAAGGTCAACCCTACGGAAACCTGCGGATTAGTTTGAATAATTATGCTTCTCAGTATGGCGTACGAGCGTGCTACTCCACCAGGGCGAAACGGATAACTTTGCCAATACATCGCAGGAAACATACATCGCAAACTGGAACGCTGTCATTGCAGCCAGTCGCTCGCATTCCGGCAAAGCCAATCTTCCCTGGGTTATCTCCCGGGCCAGTCGCTACTTTGACCGTACGAACACCTCCGGTCCCAGTATCAATAATCCAACGATTATTAGTGCTCAGAACGCTCTGGTCAATCCTGCTAAACAAATCTTCGCCGGGCCAGCCACGGACGATATTCACGGTCCCGATAACCGCGATGAAGTAGATGTTCACTTCAAAGGTCCGGGACTGGTACTGCTAGCCAAGGCCTGGGCTGACGCTCTGGATGCCGCTACTATTCAAACTTTAGCTACGCCCTATGCGGCTCTGGCTCCGGCTCGCCTGTATCCTTCCTGCCTGAGCAGCACACAAATGCGGATAAAAGGCGAAGACGGGTGGGCTTCATATACGTGGGTAAATCCGCTAAACAATAACGGCGTGAACTCCGTAGCATCGGGTAACTCAGCTGATTTTACGGCCGGTACGTATCAGTTGAAAGCAAGCGATGGCAATGGCAATGTGATTATGTCGCCGCGTATCGTGGTTCCTGCTTCGCTGGGTACCGTTGCTGCAACCATTACAGGCAATGCACCACTTTCAGCGGGCCACACCCTCGGACTGACGGCTGGCGATGCTCCGTATTATAGCTGGAGTGGTCCTAACGGCTACACATCTACCCAGAAAACCATTCAGCTGGCTGATGTTTCAGCGGCTCAAACAGGAACTTATAACCTGACGGCTACGAACATTTACGGTTGTACGGCTACGACGAGCAAACCCGTACAAGTAATTACCTCTTACACATCAGCTCAATCAGGTAACTGGGATGATCCTGCTACCTGGACGGCCAACTGCCCTGGCTGCATTCCTACGTCGAAAACGAACGTAGACCTGCGTCCTAACCATCGGGTCGTTATTAAAGCTACGCAAAATACAACAGCTCCCAACCCTTAATTGAAAGGGTGGGGAGCTTTCCCTTCTTTAGCGTACCAGATAAGGTCTGAGTCGAGGCTCGGGCACTGTCAGGTGTTGCTGCAAAGCGGCCTGTAAATCCGTAAGATTTGAAATTTTGCGGGATAAAATCCCCTGTTGCTTGGCCGGGAGTTTGCAAAAAGCGATAATGGTTTGGGCTTCGTCTTCTGTCAAACGACGACTTTCCACCAGTACATACGATTTGTAAATCATTCGGATGGTCAGGTAATTCAGAATCAGCAGTGCCGTGCCCGTACCATGGCGAAAGGCCCGTTGAAAATAAGCTGGGTGGTAGGATTCACCCTTTAGCTCCAGCCGAACATGACTATGGGGAAAATACTGTTCGGTTACTTCTCGAAATCCATTCTCTACCAATAATTGTACTAAACATTCAGAAGGGGTGTATTGAGTCATACTATGTGAAGGTTTCAATCCAATATACTATTCCATAAACGTCCTCGCCGAATGGATGTTCATTGAATTAAAGCCTGCACTTCCGAGTGAAATTGTACTTTTTCTTCACAAAATCTTCATCAATAGCTAAAGATTGATTCATTATTACTTTCTAAAGTATCGTAAGCTAAAGCGTTGCTTTATAGCTACTTCTATCAAAAAATTGGTATGCCAGCATACCAATTTTTTATTTTTATTTCTCTTTCACTCAAATGATCTATTTTCACAGGCTCGGCAGGAAACTGTTGACCAAACGAAGCCATCAAGGTTCGTGGGAAACGCTTCTGGGTCGTATTTCCACTAGTTAAAAGTCCTTTTTGTCAACGTATATTGATGGGGTTGCCTTAGCTCCTAAACTAATTTTTCGTCTCTGAGAATTCCTGGTTAGTCTACTTCCCGAAACCCATAAAAAGAGCTTTTAACCTGCTAAATACAAAAAATAGGTAGTCCCCCCTCCCCCCCGTGTTAAATTTCTGTTTCTGCAAACGGGCATTCTTTTTAAAGAAACGCGGTTTTCGAATCAAATTTATTTTTTTTGTCCAATTTGCTTTTAAAAATACAATTATTAGTTTTGTCCTAATTTTAGAAAGGCCAGACTTTCGAAAAACACCGGCCTTACCCCATCGCAATGGAAGATTACAACAAAATCATTGAGTCGCTGGGCGTCCGATTTATCAAGGCCCGGCATATTCGGATGCAACAAGCCATCCGAATCAAGAATTTTTATGACATCGAAAACTCACTGTTGATTTTATACGACGGTGAAGTGTCATTTGGCGAAGAAGGAACCCTAGCCGAACCCGGTGATATGTTATTTATCCCCGGCGGCAAGTCGTTGAATATTACCTACGGTAGCAGTGAAAATCCAAAGGCTATCTCAAACGAAGAGTTTCTCACCTTCCGCGAACGGTATTTCGATTCGCGTCGGGATCCGGCCGAGATTGGGAAATTACCCCACTCTTTTGGTTTGGTAGCGTTTGAAGCCAAGGTTTTCGATTCCGTTAACTTCTTTACTTCTCTGGACGTACCGCCCTTCCTTATTAAAGGGGAGGAATCGCTGGCTCACGCTCTGAAAGAGATTCTAGCGGAAGATTTTCGGGACGAAGCAGGTCGGGGTCGTATTATCAAAATCAAGACGGAAGAGATCGTCATCAATATCATTCGGTATATCCTGAAACACCGTCTGTTTGTGGAGCAATTAGCTACCAACAGTACGTATTTCAAAGATCCCCGTCTGATCGACATTTTTACGTATATCAAGGATAACATTGGCGGCGATCTGTCCAACAAGGTACTCGCCAACGTAGCCAACGTTTCTGAAGATTACGTCGGCCAATATTTCAAGATGCTGACGGGTATCAATCCGCAGGACTATATCGAATACCAGCGGATGGAAGCGGCAGTAAATTTACTGCGTACGTCGAAGAAGAGTATTCGTGCCATTGGTGCCGAAGTAGGCTACAAGGACACGGCCTATTTCTGCCGTCGCTTTAAAATGATGTTTGGGATTCCCGCGGGCAAGATGCGTCGTCGCGAATCGCTGATGAACTTGTAAGTATTGCTTCTTTTAAGAAAGCACTTGTCTCCCAAGATAAGTGCTTTCTTTATGCCCTTACGGGACATGTACAAACTAAAAACTCTTCCGCGAATCGCGAAAGAGTTTCAACCATAACCTCTAAACCTATGGTACAAAAGTACCGTTAAGGTATGTTTTTAGGAGGTTTATTCTATGGACAGTAAGGTTTATGGGCTAGATAGCCGAAATGACGGGCTAAACGCATTTTTAGCCTCATTCTCAATTCAGGATTAAAGCTGCAACGTCCATCCCATCCGGCCTGATCCCGTCTTTCGCCAATCTTTGATCACTGGCCGGAGGGTTTATCGTGAATACCCTGCATACGCCGTTATGCGACACTTCTCTGTCTTCGATATACTTTATTTCAATACGGCAGATGCTTCGTTTAAACACGATATTGGCACTTGTTGGTTTTGCAATTGCCTCGGCATCTTCTGCGTACGTCTGGCATGGGATTTACGGCGGTTCAGTAAGGTATATCGGGCAGCAGACGGATTTACGGACAGGTATTTCTGACGGCTTTTTCGTTTTTCTAACCCCGTAATCACAAAAGCTACCAGTAAAATCAGAACAATTCTCAAGGTTTCTTCGGTCATAACAATAAAAGGGTTTTCAAATTCTGGAGGAAGAAGTCAAAACAGGTTTCATGCATCGGGTTGTTAGCGAACTAACATCCTTGCTTGGTTACTACGGTAATGAAGGTTCGCCATAAAATATACATTTCCAGACTGAGCGTCCATTGTTCAATGTAATACAGATCATACATCAACTTATGGCGGGCGTCTCTAGCTCCGGCTCCGTACGGGTAGCAGATTTGAGCGTAGCCTGTAATTCCAGGCCTAACCACGTGTCGGTTGGCGTAATGCGGGATTTGCTCCTCA
Organism: Siphonobacter sp. BAB-5385; assembly: GCF_002261125.1. NCBI lineage: Bacteria > Pseudomonadati > Bacteroidota > Cytophagia > Cytophagales > Cytophagaceae > Siphonobacter > Siphonobacter sp. BAB-5385. The sequence continues at coordinate 31,032 of NZ_NMPS01000198.1, forward strand.
AACTTCCGGGTGAATACCCGTCGCTCTGGTCGAGGTCCAACCAAAGACATTTCTCCTCTCAGTACGTTCAGAAACTGGGGCAGTTCGTCCAAACGTATCTTTCGCATAAAAGCACCAAAGGGAAAAGTTCGGGTATCCCTGCGGCTTGAAAAAAGAGCCCCGGAGGCTTCCGCATCCAGTCGCATGGAGCGGAATTTAATGCATTGAAACTCCTCATCCGCCACCCCAACGCGACTTTGCCGATACAGAACGGGTCCAGGCGATTCTTGCCTTATTTTCCAGGCACTCCATAGCCACAGGGGAGACGTAAGGGTTAGAAAACCCAATGAAGTAACCACATCCAGAGCTTTTTTAAACGTTCGTACTTCCGGCCGGAATGGGGGCAACTGATCGGGCCAGGTTAATTCCTCCGCATTTTCAGCGATGTATACTTTTTGCAAATGGTTCTTACAAAAATCGGCTACTGTGCTGACCTTACTGACCTTACTTTCCCGAATAATTAGCTGATGAATAACCTGATGTTGGTGGTCGTGGTTAGGATTAGCTACTAAGTAAAACTCCTGATAGGAATTCAGCAGGGAGTGTAATACGTCATTAGTCAGGTACTCAGCGTCGGTATGGCGGGGCACTAAAACGATTTCCTCGTATTGAGGCATTAGTCGTTTGATATCCCGTTTGGTCAGAAAATAATCGTAACCAGTGATAACTAATATTTGTCTACCAATACTTTTAGAGCTACGCAAACGATGCACGACCCGGCGATGAGCAGTAAAAACGGTGGGTAGAACAGAGGATAGGTTATTCATAGATTCCGGTTTTGGGGCGGATATTTGGCAATGAAAGCAGCCGTATGGTCACCATGTCAATCGTTAAAGCCTCTGTTTTACAGCATTCCGTTCTGAGATTAGCACATAGCCTCAACGTAGCCTGCCTGTAGAAGGATAAAGGCACTGCTATTCGCTAAAAAATACAGCTACTTTAAATGATGTGGGCACAGAATACGCTTACGATGAAGACGTACGGCTTCTTCACATAAGTACTATGGGTTATTTCAGTTGAGCTAAAAAGGTTTTACTCGGCAGAATATACTTAGGGCGGGCTAACCATACTCTAGATTAACAATCATTTCTGCTGGCTAGTGTATACTGTAAGTAATGAAGAAGGCAGGTCATTACTATGTGCACAAAAGTATAAGTTTTTTTGATTCAACCCTAGTAAGCATACATTAAATTATAGTAACTTTTATACTGACTAGATAGGAGAAAAAGCTGCTTATTGTTTCAGTCCGCTTAACAGGAACAGGAGAAACATAGAAACTTAATATTCTGATAATAAGAGGTAAAGGTTCAGATTACGCCTATTTTCCAATACAAAACGTGTCCAAGCTTAAACGTATATACAAATTACACCCACTAACTAGCACTATCTACTAATACTTTATACTCAAAAAGTATTTATTAATTAAATTAAATATTTTTTATATACGTCATAAACGTAAGTTAAGTACTAACGCCTATATTAATTATTTTTTTGACTAGGTATAGCGATTGTTAGTATGAAGCTTTATATCTGATTGATTAAATAAGTAAGTTGCTAAATAATTAACATTTTATAATATATTCAAGACGTGTTTTAATCTATAAAGAGCTAACATCCTGTATCTAAACAAGTTAGGCCATGATCTTAATCGCCGTTATAGCTTGACAGTACTTTTTCATGCACGGTGAATGGTATCACTCAAATGTACTGTAGACAACGCGATTTTATGGTACTCCGGTAAACAATAAAGCCCTTACGGCATCTAACCGTAAGGGCTTTATTGTTAACGTGTCCCCGGCAGGGTTCGAACCTGCGACCCATTGATTAAGAGTCAATTGCTCTACCAACTGAGCTACGGAGACTATTTCTGTTGACTTAGAACCCACCCCCCTGATCGTAGAAGCTACGACGGCGGGAGAGCTTGAGATCCTTCAACATAGCAGACCGAACGCGTAATTCAAAATTGTAGTTCCCACCCCGGAGATTTTGAGCAATCGGCGTCCAGTTAAACGAGGCCTCCCAGCAGTGAAGGTTACGCGTCAGGCCAATATTCGTCAGCGAAGGAGCATTCAGTACAAAATCCCAGCCCGTGGTAAAGGTCATGGCCCATTTCTCGGTTAGTTTGATATCACCATTCATACTTAACGTCTGGAACGTTTGGGCCCGGCCCAGGCCGTACTTCGTATAGCTGAAGTTATAGCTCAGGTTCACATTCCAGGGAACATCCCAGTCGATATACAGCTGCGGATTCGATTGAATAAACCGCATTTCTGCATCACTCACGCCTTCGGGTTTTTCCTTGGGCTGTTGCTGCTGCTGGCCCTTTTTATTTTTCTGCCCGCCTTTAAAGCCCGTACTAAACCCAATGGTCATACTTTGCAGACTGGCCAAGCCTTTGCCGGAAGCCACTTTTAGACGATTTACCCTTCGGCCACTGAGCAGGTAATCATCCTGCACGACGTCGTACGGATCAAAGGTGGAGGCAAAGTTGATGTTATACTTTTTCAAAATGACCGTATTGGCCACTAGCGACAGATTGGAGAGATTAAACGAGTCGGCCAGGAAGTTGTAACTACCCGATAGCCCGAAGTTATCAAGGATATTAATCTTCTGAAAGGCCTCCTTCGCCGTATCGGATTTGGCCCTGACTTTCATTTCCAGCTGGTTGGTTAAACTGAAACTGGCTGCCGCCGCCGCCCCGATGCTTCCACTATAACCCGAAAACTTAGAAAGCAAACGTTGATCCCCCCGCTCGTTAATCTGTACTCGCTGGTAAAACTTACTCGACAGATCGGGTGTATAACTCAAACTGATCGAAGGGGCAAACGTATGCCGGATCGCTTCCAGGCGACCCAGTTTTTTGAAGTAATACGTTCCATATACCCGCGTGTTGATCCCTAAGGAAGTAGAGTAGGTGTAAGCCGGCGATAAACGGCTGATGGTATCCACGACAACCCCACCACTATCCGACACAAAGCCAGCCCGTACGGATTCGAGGGGCGTTCCAGGGCTTATGTAACGATAAGAATATTGTTTTGTATAGAGGTTTCCCTGTAAACTTACGCCCGGCGTAACGTTGATGTTACGGGCAATTTTGAAGTTAGGTAAGGAAATGGGAATCGAAAAGGTGGTGGTAACCTGACTGTTCTTTAAAATGGTCGGTAAGTTCTCAAGATTAAAGGGAATATTTCCGGACAAAACCCGCGTCTGAGCATTTTCAGGTGTTGAAGTCGTACGGGTATTCAGGGTATCAGGGATATAGTTGGCAATCCGGAATTCACCGGCGAAACCACTGTTACTAATTACCTGAGGCTGAATATTGTTGGAAATATCTACCGTACTCGACAGGTTAGCTCCCAGACGGAAGGATTCGTACCAGGCGGGCGTTACGGCTTTTCTCCGTCGCAGCGGCTGAAACTGGGTTACCGCTGCCGTTACGCCCCCTCCAATGGTCAACGCCCGGGTCGTTACGTTCTGGTTGATCCGTACGTTGGCACTGGTCTGGAGATACTGCCCAAAGTTGTGCGAATATTGTACCGAAGATCCAAACACGTTCTGTTGGTATCGGCCTAGTCCACCCGTCTGACTCGTCAGGTTTTGCTCGTTGTTGTTGAGGTAATTACTACTGGCGACGTTTACCGAAGCCGAGAAACTATACGGCCGACCCAGCGTCTGGGGCGTATGTGACCACTGCACACTGAAGTCATTTGAAATGGTACGGTTTGGGCCAATTTCGTCCCCGGCTCTATTGTGGTTGTAAATCAGACTAAAACTGCCACTGTATCGATATTTCTTAATGTAATTTCCCTGCGAACCAGCACCCCAGCCGCCTTTTGAGTAGAGCTGCCCCGTAAATCGCAGACCCAGGTAATCGTTCACGGCCCAGTAATACCCAAAATCCCGCAGGTAAAAACCCCGGTTTTGCGGTTCCTCTCCGTAGTTACCCAGAATGAAGCCAGATTTTCGCTTCTCTGAAAAAGGAAAGAATCCGAACGGAAGGCCCAGCGGCAACTGCACGCCGGCAATGACCAGGTTAAAAGGTCCGGAAATGACCTGCCTGTTATCACCTTTGCCCTGTACAAGTTTGATTTTTGGAGCCTGAATGCCATAGTGCGGATGCAGTAAGTCGCAGGTCGTATAGAAAGCTCCGCGTAAAAAGAAGTTGTTCGAACTGTCTTTCTTAACGATTTTTCCCCGTACGTTGCCCTCGCCCTGCTTGGTAACGATAGTTTTAATAGCGGCCCGCCGTGTCTTGAAGTTATAGCGAATTTCGCTGGTATTGTATGCATCGGCCCCCTGCTCGAAAATGGGCTCCCCGATTACCTTGCCCGTTGAATCTTTCCGACCAATGGCGTATACCTCGTTGGTTTCCCAATTCAGCTTGATGTAGTCGGCTTTCAGGTGAATGTCTTCGTAATCGACCTTGGCATCTCCGTACAACTCTACTACTTTCTCGTCGGTCGTCATAATCGTTGAATCCCTGGCGAAATACTCCACCTGAGATTTCAAATCACTCTCATCTTGCAGGGAATCGGCTTTGGAAAGACGGATGGAATCGGCCGGAGCGAGCGGCTTTAGTGAATCGGGTTGTACGGGGCGTTGGACCCGGCCAAAGGGAAGAGCCATGCGTTTTGATCCCGGACGCTGTCCCCAGGCCTGCACAACACCAAGCATCACAAAAAAGATCAAAAGAAAACAGTTCTTCAACGGTCCTGGAATTTAATGTTCAATGTTTCTGGCCTTTCAGTAGACTATCGGGGAAACTTTTGGCGTTGGTATGAGTTGATTGCTAACGAACAAACTAAAAATTCCCGGTTCCGAATTTAAGAAGCGAAGATACGGCGACTGAATCATGCTTCATCGGTAAGTGACTCGCATTTTCCTTTAAATTTGTCGGGCAAAAATACATAGTAACTGTACCAACCTTCAGAAGCATGCGTGAAAAAAGCCCGTTAAAGTGTGTTAATGTATGGCCCGTACTAGGGCTGGTTTTGATTTTATTCAGTTTTCAGGAGAATACGGTGTCCGAAAGGCCTCCCGTTGCAAACCCCAAAGTAGACGCGATTCGTACCGTTGTCATTGACGCCGGTCACGGTGGAAAAGACCCCGGAGCGATTGGCAAAAATGGTACGCGGGAAAAAAACGTAGTCCTGCCGATTGCTTTGGCCGTCGGAGAAAAAATCAAAGAACATTACCCCAACGTCAAGGTCGTTTTTACCCGTAAAACGGACGTATTTGTCGAATTGCACGAACGTGGAGCCGTTTCCAATCGAAACAAAGCGGACCTGTTCATGTCGATTCACGCCAACGCTCTGCCCGCGACTCGCCGGGATTTCTACGGTACGGAAACGTACGTGATGGGGTTACACAAATCGGAGGCAAACCTGGCCGTAGCGAAACGCGAAAACGCCGTAATTTTCCAGGAAAAGAACTACGAAAAGAAGTACGAAGGATTCGATCCCAATTCTCCCCTGGGCCAAATCATGCTGGAAAATTACCAGAATGCGTATCTGGCCAACAGCGTGAATTTTGCTTCGAAAGTAGAACGAGCCTTTAAGCGAGCGGACCGCATTAGTCGTGGCGTAAAACAAGCCGGACTGCTGGTACTCTGGACTACCGCCACGCCTTCGGTACTGATTGAAACGGGTTACCTGTCTAATCCGACCGAAGAGGCTTTCCTGGCCAGTGACGCCGGACAGGATAAACTCGCCGAAGCCATTTTCCGGGCCTTCGAGCAGTATAAAAATGAAATGGATAATTAGGTTTAAGTTGTTCGTTAGTAGTTGAGGGTTATTAGTTGAAAGGTTCGGTTACTTTGCCATGTATCATCCATCAGGTATGCCGACCTTTCCAAGGCACTACTAACCAACAACGATCAACTACTAACCAACAACTCTTCACGACCCCTTCGCATGCTTTTTCGATTGATCCGACAGAATTATTCGTTCTTCCTGCCGTATGTTTTATTACTCATTGTCGTCGGCAGTATGCTTTCTCAGCTGGATCGGACGGTACTGATGCGGTGGATTAATGGCGTCAATCATCCGTTCTGGGATGTATTCTTTTATTACCTGACCGATCTCGCGGACGGAGCCGTGGGTTTTGGCATTGTCATTGGACTAGTATTTGTTCGGTACCGCTGGGCTCTGGCTGGTGTACTATCCTTACTCATTGCTGGCCTGTTTACGCAATTGTTGAAACACAGTTTTTTCGAGGGAGAATTACGACCCAGTGCCTTTTACAAAAACTCAGGCTGGGTTTTTCATACCGTCGACGGACTCAGTTTACACAGCATCAATAGCTTCCCATCGGGGCATTCAACGTCCGTTTTTGCCTTGTTTTGTCTGCTTACGTTACTGGTAAGCAACAAACATTGGGGCTGGCTATTTCTATTTCTGGCCGTTCTGGGGGCTTATTCCCGCGTGTACCTATTCCAGCATTTCGTCGCGGATATTTACGTAGGTTCGATTATTGGTACGGTTTCCACCTTACTGGTATTCACAGGACTAGAAACCTACTGGCAACATCATCCCAAAAAGTGGCTGGATAAACGTCTGGAATTGAGACGAAGGGTCGCTTAACTATTCACGAAAAAAGGCTGGACGAAGATCTTCCCGTCCAGCCTTTTTTTCTGAAACCCGCAAGTTATCGGGCCGCTCCTTCGAGCTTGTATACCCAGGCGTGCTGGCAGGGTATCGTAGCAGGCGTGACGCTCGGGGCCGCAATCGTCAGTTGATTCCCCTTCATACTCGTTTTCACCGCTCCTTTAAAGCCCAGTAAGGAAACGCTTTGTGGTTTAGTGATGCCATCGACCGAAAGGTTATCCATCCATTCCGTCGTCAATACGTACAGGTCTTTTCCTTTCTGCGTGAAAAACAGTTTGGTACCTTTCTTGAACGCGGGAGCTTTGTCCCAGGCCCGCGTACCGTAGATGGCATCTTTGTTGACTTTGAGCCAATCGCCCATGTCTTTCAGCCGTTGCTGCATGATGACGGGAAGACGGCCATCCGCGGTGGGTCCGACGTTCAGTAACAGATTGCCGCCGCGAGCCACTTTTTCGATCAGAATGTGTACCAACGCCGCAGACGTCGCATAATCTTCCAGAATCTCGGCCCGATTGTAACCAAACGAACCGCCGATTCCCCGGCATTCTTCCCAAGGGTGCGTAAACTTCGTATTATCGGCATTACCCGAATGTACCAGGTCGTATTCGGTCGTATAAATACCCCCGTGTTTTGAACGCGTTTCTTTACCCCAGCGATCATTGACCACCACGGTTTCTTTCACCGGTGACTCGTTATACAGCCAGGCCAGAAACTCTGTACTTTTCCATACTTCCGACGAATGGTCCCATTCGCCATCCGTCCACACCACATCAGGTTTGTAGCGGGTTATCAGATCTTTCAACTGGGGTATCATGTGCTCGTCTACATAGCGGTTCACACTTTGTTTGTACAAGGGGTTGTACCATTCGTACAGGGAATAATAGTAGCCCATGTGCAAGCCTTTATCCTTGACGGCAGTTGTCAGATCACCCAGTAAATCGCGGTGCGGACCTACGTCTACGGCGTTCCAGTTCCAGGCCTGAGCACTCGGCCAGAGCGTAAAGCCTTCGTGGTGTTTCGACGTCAGTACAACATATTTCGCACCAGCCTGCTCAAAAACCTTTGCCCATTCGTCCGGCTTGAAAAATTCGGCTTTAAAGTCTTTGACGAAGTCCTGATACTTGGTGTCTGCTCCATACACGCGGTTATGGAATTTCTGAAACAGCGGTGAAGTTTTGCTCTTGGCGTCCTGCCACTTCTGCCAGTACCATTCCGAATACTGATCGTAGACGCCCATGCCATCACGGGCGGTTGGAGCGTAGGAAGGTACAGAAAATAGTCCCCAGTGAATAAAAATGCCAAACTTGGCGTCTTCAAACCAATTCGGAACGGGCCGTGAATCAATGGAGGCCCAGTTGGCTTCGTAGGTTTTCTGAGCCATAGCCATACAGGAACAAACGCTCAATAAAGCGGAAAGCAGTACTTTTTTCATAGAGTAAGAACAGAGGTTTTTTTACAAAAGAAGAAAAGAAACCTTTGCTACCCTTTTTCTGGATGATTACCAGACGTCTTCAAAATGTACCAGCTCTTCTGATTTCCGCGTCATTACCACGGCGATTACGTCAAAGCGGAGGTGTCCCCGCCAGTTGGTTTCATAGACGTACTGATCGGCGGCCTGTCGTAGCAGCGTTTCTTTTCGGGCAGATACAAAGGCTTCCGGAAAACCAAACTTCAGATTGGTACGGGTTTTCACTTCGACGAAAACCAGCCACTGCTCCCGACGTACAATGAGATCAACCTCCGCCCGTCCGGCCCGGTAGTTACGAGCGACAATTTCATACCCTTTTTGTTCCAGGAAGCGAGCGGCCAGCACTTCCCCTCGTTGTCCGGTCTGTACATGCGTTGGCACAAAAATTCTGCAGATTGATGGAATGTACGGGAAAGATGCTAAGATTTGCCAAAGTACGGATGCCGTTCCGTAGTTCGTTTATCCACTAATTAAGCTTGAATCCATGAAACCCATTCTTACGATTGAATACTGCCCTCGCTGTGGCTGGTTGCTGCGGTCGGCCTGGCTAGCTCAGGAATTATTGACGACGTTTTGGGAAGAGCTGGGAGAAGTTGGTCTGCGTCCGGCTGAAGTTTCCGGTACTTTCAAAATCTACCTGAACGGGCAGGAAATTTTTGACCGCAAGCAAGCCGGTGGTTTCCCCGAAATCAAAACCCTAAAACAACAGGTACGGGATTTGATTGCTCCGGAAAAATCCCTCGGCCATTCCGACCACAAAACGGAGTAGTAGCTTTGCTTAACCCAAACTAGTTTACCTCTGATGCATTCAACCCTTATGAAAACGGCACCTCTGCTGGGTTGCCTTCTGGCTTTTAGCTTATTGTCCGCCTGCCAGTCACCCAAAAAGAAAAAAGACGAAGGAAACCGTCGCGGTACAGGCCCATACGCTCAAGCCGCTGGACTACGACTTGCAACATCCCGTCAAAGTTTCGAGTCTTCCCCCGGTTTTAAAGGAAATTTCGGGTATTACGTACGTAAAACCGGGTCAGCTGGCGGCCATTAACGACGAACAGGGCGATCTCTTTTTGATTAATTACCAAACCGGAAAAATGACCGAACAGCGGATTTGGGGCAATGCTGGCGACTACGAGGATATTGTTTACCACGAAGGCAAATTCTACGTCTTGCGAAGCGACGGGCAACTTTTCATTTTCACGCTCAATCAGACGTACTTACCCGGTGGCGTCATTAGTGGTGAATCCAAAAGCATGCGAACCTTTAATCTTCAGTTACCCGGTCAGAACGAAGTGGAAGGCCTAACGTTTGATAGCAAAACCGGCTGGTTTTTTGTAGCAGCCAAGGAAACCAAAAAAGCCAAAGACGAACGGTACGTGTATTTCTACAATCCGCAGAAAAATGTTTCCTGGAAAGGTATTGTCTTACGGAAGAAAAGTTTTGAAGAAGTCGGTCTGACGGGAAAAGATACGGAGTTCAAACCTTCGGCCATTGCGACGCACCCTCAAACCAAGGAAGTGTACATTCTCGCTTCGGTCGGACACAAATTACTGGTACTTGACCGGAAAGGCGGCAATTTTGTAGCCATCGAAAAACTGGACCCGAAGGTATTCGAACAGCCCGAAGGCATTTGTTTTGCCCCGGACGGTACCCTCTTCCTTTCGAGTGAAGGCAAAAAAGGGCCTGGAAAAATCTGGGAGTTTAAGCCCAGAACGAAATAAGACAGGTATATAAAGCAAAAGAGAATCCGGCTCAGGGTCGGATTCTCTTTTTGAACGGTTGGTACGGAACAAAGACTATTTCTTGCCGTAACGTTTGTTGAATTTATCAACGCGACCAGCCGTATCGAGCAGTACGTTTTTACCGGTGTAGAAAGGGTGAGATTGTGAAGAAACCTCGACTTTCACTACAGGATACGTTTTGCCTTCGAATTCAACCGTATCTTTCGTCGTAGACGTAGAGCGGGTCAGGAATTTGTAATCGCTGGAAAGATCCCAAAATACCACCTCGCGGTACTCAGGATGAATATCTGCTTTAGCCATTATATTGATTGTTAGTCAGTTACGATCTTTGCACAAATAGGCCGCAAAAATAATCATCTTTTGGGAATGTAACAAAGGTTGTCCCGATGTTTTCTTTTTTATTCTATAAAAATGTTCTTCGTATACGCATTCTCATACGGAAATCCAAATACGAACGATCATTCGAAAGGAGTAATCTGAGGTAACATTTTGGCATTGAATGGTCTTTTTTTTAAATATTTTTTTTTACTCGTTTATTACTGACTTAACATTAATTTCACATTCAGAAATTGCCTAGTTACCAACTACTGGTATCCTACATTGAGGCTAATGGTCCGAGTTTTTAGGATATTTTATCCTTGGATTAAGCTTCAGATTGACATATCCATCCAATATCTTCTTAATTCGCTGACAACATGCACGTTATCAAAAGAGATGGCCGACGCGAATCGGTGAAGTTTGACAAAATTACTGCCCGGATCGAACGCCTGTGCTACGGCTTAGATCCCGCCTTTGTTCAACCCATCGAGGTAGCCATGAAGGTCGTGTCCGGTATTTACGATGGCGTAAATACGGTAGAGCTTGACAACCTGGCCGCTGAGACAGCCGCCTCCCTCACTACGCGTCACCCCGACTACGCGACGCTGGCGGCTCGCATCGCTATTTCTAACCTGCATAAGAACACGCAGAAGTCGTTTTCGGCGACGATGAAGCAGTTGTATCATTACATCGATCCTAAAACGAGCGAAAATGCTGCGTTGATTTCCAAGGAAACGTACGATGTAGTGAAGAAGCACGCGGCATTGCTTGATTCCACCATCATCTACGATCGTGATTTCGGTTATGATTACTTCGGTTTCAAGACGCTTGAAAAGTCGTACTTACTGAAAGTCAACGGTAAAATTGCCGAGCGTCCGCAGCACATGCTGATGCGGGTGGCTATCGGTATTCACGGTAATGACATTGAATCGGCGATTGAAACGTATAACCTGCTGTCTGAACGCTGGTTTACGCACGCGACGCCAACGCTTTTCAACGCCGGTACGCCGAAACCTCAGTTATCTTCCTGCTTCCTGCTCACCATGCAGGATGACAGTATCAACGGAATCTACGATACGCTGAAACAGTGTGCTCTAATTTCGCAGTCAGCTGGTGGTATTGGTTTGAGCATTCATAACATCCGGGCAACGGGTAGCTACATCAAGGGTACGAACGGTACTTCGAACGGTATCGTGCCGATGCTTCGGGTATTCAATGATACGGCTCGTTATGTCGATCAGGGAGGTGGAAAACGGAAGGGTTCTTTCGCCATGTACATTGAACCCTGGCACGCCGATGTTTTTGACTTCCTGCAACTGAAGAAAAACCACGGTAAAGAAGAACTCCGGGCCCGCGATTTATTCTTCGCTCTCTGGGTACCCGATTTATTCATGAAGCGGGTGAAAGACAATGACGTTTGGTCATTGATGTGCCCCCACGAGTGCCCCGGTTTGTCAGATGTATACGGTGACGAATTTGAAGCTCTTTACGAAAAATACGAACGCGAAGGCAAAGCCCGCCGTACGGTAAAAGCTCAGGATCTTTGGTTTGAGATCATGGAATCTCAGATTGAGACGGGTACGCCCTACATGCTCTTCAAAGATCACGCGAACCGCAAGTCGAACCAGAAAAACCTGGGTACGATCAAGTCTTCAAACCTCTGTACGGAAATCATCGAGTACACGGCAGCAGATGAAGTAGCGGTATGTAACCTGGCTTCGCTGGCCCTGCCCAAATTTGTGGAAAAAGGTGAGGATGGATTCCTGCGTTTCAACCACGAAAAACTGTATGAGATTACGAAAGTTGCTACGCGTAACCTCAACAAAATCATCGATATCAACTATTATCCCGTACCCGAAGCCGAGCGTTCGAACAAACGTCACCGTCCGATTGGTTTAGGCGTACAGGGTCTGGCGGATACCTTCGTACAACTGCGTATGCCGTTTGAAAGCGAAGAAGCCCGTCAGCTTAATAAAGACATTTTCGAAACCATCTACTTTGGAGCCATGGAGGCTTCGATGGAAGAGGCTCAGAAATACGGTGCGTACGAAACCTGGGCGGGTAGCCCCATTTCACAAGGTATCTTCCAGTTCGATATGTGGGGCGTGAAGCCTTCATCTAATCGTTGGGACTGGGAATCGCTGCGTGAAAAAGTAAAAACGCACGGTGTTCGTAACTCCCTGCTGGTCGCTCCGATGCCTACGGCTTCGACAAGTCAGATTCTGGGTAACAACGAATGTTTCGAGCCATTTACGTCGAACATCTACGTACGTCGCGTACTTTCCGGCGAATTCGTAGTCGTGAACAAGTACCTCTTGCGTGACCTCGTGAAAATGGGCTTGTGGAACGAAACGATGAAAAACAAACTCATCGCGGCGAACGGTTCCGTACAGAATATCCCTGAAATCCCGGCGAACCTGAAAGAACTCTACAAGACGGTTTGGGAAATCAAGCAGAAAACCATCATTGATATGTCAGCGATCGGGGAGCATTCATTTGCCAGAGCCAGTCGCTGAACATTCACATGACGGATGCCAACTTCGGTAAGATCACGTCCATGCACTTCCACGCCTGGGAGCGGGGACTGAAAACGGGTATGTACTACCTGCGTACTAAAGCTGCTGCTGACGCCATCAAGTTTACGGTGGAAACGCAGGCTCAGGTCGCGATTCAGCCCAGCACGGCAACCGTTCACGAAAAAGCCATGAACTACCTGGCCACGCCAGAAGCTCAGGCCGCTCTGGCTACGAAAGAAGTAGAGCCCGTGAAATGGTCCGAAGAAGACGCGAAGGCAGCGATTGCCTGCTCGCTGGATGATCCGGACGGATGTGAGATGTGTGGATCTTAAATAATTAATGATTTCTTATTTTGAATAACATGCTCTGAAAAGAATTTCAAAGCATGTTATTCTATTGTCAAAAATTTTTAATCATTAATTATTAGATCAAATATATGGCTGCTGAAGCTAATCAATATTTTTGTCAAAAAGGTAGAAAATCTCTTAAGGCTGTCAATAGAGAAGGAAACGAAGTTAAAGTAGAGGCCAAATACGACCAGGAAAAAAACATAGTCATTTGGCAAGAAACTATTGTTCTCCCTTCTCAGCAAGGTACTTTTACAGATTTTGATAACTATAAAAGTTCTTTAAGAGGAGTAGAGCAAGAGTACGATGACGATTGCTCTTGTGAATAATAAAATAAAGGGTAAGCAGCTTTGCTTACCCTTTATTTTATCACTTTCACTTATCTTGAATATCATTTCTACAGGGCAATCCGACTCCTTCATCGTCTCTTCGTCAAGCCAATCGCTGGACTGATGAAAAAATACCTCTGGACGTTCGTACTCTTACCTTGTTCTTTATTTGCCCAACGTATTGACCGTAAAGCTCTTGTGGAGCGGCATTCGGTCATTACTACAAAGATGGATACGCTGGCTTCCGTTTCGGTGGGAAATGGTAGTTTCGCCTTTACTGTCGATGTCACCGGATTACAAACCTTTCCTTCGTATTACGCTCAGGGTGTACCACTGGGTACGCAGTCGGAGTGGGGCTGGCACAGCTTTCCCAATACTGAAAACTATACGCTTCAGGAGTCGCTGAAACCGTATCCACATCAGGGCCGTCAGGTGATGTATGCCGTTCAAAGAGGTACAAGCACCCGTGAGAAACAGGCGGTCGATTTCGTCCGGCAAAATCCGCATCGGTTGCAACTGGGAAATCTGGGACTGGTACTACTGAAGAAGGACGGTTCAGAAGCTCAACCCGGTGATCTAACAACTATTCGTCAGGAACTGAATATGTGGACGGGGGCCGTGAAAAGTCATTTTGAACTGGAAGGAACACCCGTGGACGTACTGACCTACGGCCACCAGACGCAGGATGCCGTCGCCACTCAGATTCAGTCGCCTTTACTGGCTCAAAATCGATTGAAAGTTCGCCTGCGGTTTCCGTATCCAACCAATCAATTTGTGGATGCTGGAGCGAACTATACGCACGCCAATCAGCATACCTCGCGTATCGTCAAACAAGCGGCCACTACGGCTCAGATCGAACATCAGCTGGATCAGGATCGTTATTCTGTATTCCTAAACTGGGCGGGAAAAGCTACGTTACAGGCCGCTCAACCCCACGAATTTCTGTTGAGTAGTACGGAACCGAGCCTTAGCCTTAGCTGTCTTTTTACGACTCAGACGGGTACGGCTCCGAGTTTTGTTCAAACGCAAACCAGCAGTAGCAACGACTGGAAAAAATTCTGGACTTCCGGAGCAGCGATCGATTTTTCAGGCACTGCCGACCCCCGGGCGAAGGAACTCGAACGACGCATTATTCTTTCCCAGTACCTGACCAAAATTAACTGTACGCAGGCCATGCCGCCTCAGGAAACGGGCCTTACGTACAATAGCTGGTACGGGAAGCCGCACCTGGAAATGCACTGGTGGCACGGCGTTCATTTTGCCTTATGGGGTCGAACTGATCTTATGGAGAAAAGCCTGGACTGGTATCAGAAAACGGTCGAAAAAGCCCGGGCAATTGCCCAGCGACAGGGGTACCAGGGCGTACGCTGGCAAAAAATGACCGATCCGGAAGGCAACGAAACGCCTTCGTCGGTAGGAGCCTTTCTGATCTGGCAACAGCCGCATTTCATTTATCTGGCTGAATTATGTTACCGAAACCAGAAGAATCCGGCAGTATTAAAAAAGTACGCGGAACTGGTTGATCAAACGGCGGAATTTATGGCCTCGTATGCCACAAAAGAAGGTGACCGCTACGTACTGGGCAAAGGGCTGATTCCGGCTCAGGAATGTTTTAAACCCGAAGAGACGTATAACCCCACGTTTGAGCTGGCGTACTGGCGTTGGGCCTTGGAAACCGCCCAGCAGTGGCGGGAACGACAAAAGCTTTCCCGTAACAAAGAATGGGATGACGTGCTGCAAAAACTTTCGCCTTTACCCCAAAAAGACGACGTGTATCTGGCGACGGAAAGTGCTCCCGATTCGTATACCAATCCCGACCGCATGATCGATCACCCGGCGGTACTGGGGGCCTTAGGTATGATGCCTTTACAGGTGGGTACGGATTCGTCAACCATGCACCGTACGCTTGACGTCATCTGGGAAAAATGGAACTGGGATCATACGTGGGGCTGGGATTTTCCCTTAACGGCCCTGACGGCCATTCGTCTGTACCAGCCCGAACGAGCCATTGAAGCCTTGCTGATGCCCGTTCAGAAGAATACCTATTTGCCCAACGGTCATAATTTTCAGGACGGCCGCTTACGGATTTACCTGCCCGGAAATGGCGGACTACTTACTGCCGCTGCTGCACTGTGTGCCGGTTTTGATGGGAATACACAAACCAACCCGGGATTACCCAAAGGCTGGAAAGTTCGCTGGGAGGGTCTACAAAAGATGCCTTAACCCTAAGCCACAAAAAAGCCGCTTTCATGAGTTGAAAGCGGCTTTTTTTATGAAAGCGTTTTAGCTTAGGGATAGGTACTGAGCATGCTCACCGTGCCCGCTGCGTAAATCGATACCCCCCCTTCGTGATTCGCGTTGGGAATTGGGAACAACCGTACAGTTGTCGCACCACGGCCCGCCATTGCTTCGGCCGCACTTTGGGAATTAAAGAAAGGTACAAGATCATCCGCCGTTCCGTGATACAACCAGAGCGGTGTTTTGGGCTTCCAGTCGTAAACGTCGTTGTCTTTTACCGCGTTCAGGAAACCGGTTTCTGTACCGTCGTTAACCGCCTTTTTAAATGAGTCCGTGAACGTATTTGTAATATTGGTACTAATCGTTAACTGACCCAGATCACTTACGTGTTTAACGGTCGCCGGAATTTGTGAAGCGTACGGTTCTTTAAAGTAATAACTGGCGGGACGATTCAAACCATAAATACGATTATAGGTCAATAAAACCCAGGCGTATAAACGGTTGTAACCAACGGTTTTAGTCGTAGTAGTTTCATTGATAATCGACTTCATGAAGGCCGTTTTATTGTACGCTCCCGAACCGGCTGAAACCGCCCGTATGTTAAACTCACTACCCGCTTCTTCCTCGATCTTTTTCAGTAAAGACATCGTTGCATAGCCTCCTTCAGAATAACCCGTTAGGTACAGACGCTTGTCCCAGATGCCTGTGTTATTTTTGGCAAAATATTCCTTTACCGCACGCAGGAAATCGAGACTAGCCTGCGAAAGGCCCTGCCGATGTTCGTAGGTATGGGCCAGCTCTTTCGAAACCCCGTAGCCAATATAATCAGGGGCCACCGCTACGTAACCCAACGAAGCCATCAGGGTCGTTAACTGGGAATCCGTACCCGAACCAAAGTTGGAAGGAGCCTGCGATTCGCTCGATAAAGTACCGTGCTGGTAACTAATCATGGGTATGCCACTGGCACCCTGTCCCAGGGTTGGAATAACCAGAGCTCCCGAGGCCTGAATTTCCTTGCCATCCGTATCTTTTGTTTTGTAGGTAATTCGATACGCAGTAACGCCGTAGCGGACCATAGCCTGATACACGGGATTTGAACCTACCGCTTTAGCCACTTCTTCTTTGGTCAGCGTTTTTACGGTTTCCGCCTGTACCAGATGCTGGTCAGGTTCGGTGGGTTTTGGGTCATTTCCATCCCCGCAAGCCATTAGGTAACACGCCATCACCAGCATCGGAAGCCAGGTATGGAAAAATAAACGTTGTTTGTTCATGGTAGCTATAAAATAAAAGAAGGTAAGCCTGATTTAATCGATGCAAACTCGTTACTTATTCAAAAACACGCTGCCAGCTCGTATGATTCGCACCCTGGGAATTGATTTTTTTGTCAACCTCAGCAAGTTCCGCCATTTTGAGCAAACTTCCTTGATTTTGATTACATTATCTCCACAATTCCCTGGGTACCTTATTTTCGTCCAGTTCATTCAAACGGGAAAAATCCGCCTCCTATTGCCTTCGTTTCAAAAGCCCAAAGCTGGTTACCGGACCGGAATAGCGTAATATCAGAGTTATGGAGATAGATATCTGGCAGAGGAAGATGGGGGAAATAAAAAATATTTACGCTACAAAACTCCCCTTAGACCAATCAATTCTAGCCCAAAAAATCATTAACTGCTCTCTTAAAAATTACCCGTATCTACGTAAAGTTTACGCTTACTAAAGCGGACGTTAGAAAATTAAAGTACTATTAAAAAACAAATAAGCCTTGGATTGAGTTCTATAACCTTGAAGATAAAATCGATTTTACCCGATTATTGCTTTTTTTAGTAAGGTTTGAAGAAGTTCGTCGAAATAATTTGATTTATCTCCAAGAGGAATTTGATTTTCTGATCATAAAACAGATATTTGTTTCGTTACAATACACAAGCAGCACAATTAATTATTTTATCCTTCATGAAAAAAAATCAATTCTTTTCTTTTCTCCTACTGATAACGTAGAAGAAAAGAAGAAGTCAACCAAATCAAAAGAAGCGGTTACTACTTCCATTTCTAAAAAAGGAAAATTGCTTTTATCACCCGCAGTACTTGAATTACTGGAAGCTGATCCTAGCTCAACAAAATTCAAAGTAGGTACGGAAGAACGCAAGAGAGGCGTAGGGTCTTTCTTCCTCGTGAAAGCCGATGACGCGGATACGGATGCTTTTGTCATTGCCAAAAGTGGCCGTGGTCACGGTATTGCATTGGGAGCTATTTTTGACAGAGTAGGACTTGATTATACAACGTATGACTATACGTTTGAAATCAAACCGTTCTCTTATGAAGAAGAAGGTATTAGCGGCTATGAGCTTTCATTGAAAGATAAAGCTCCTCGTACGGCAGCTACTTCTGGTGAAGAAGAGTAAACCATACAGGTACGTATTAAAAGGCACGGCTGACTATTCAGTCGTGCCTTTTAAATTTCAAACCAGTCGTTAATGGAGTACTCTAATTTTTTATAGAAAAATAAACCATCCCAATCCTTACTAAAAGTTAATCTACTGGCTTTACCACTTTAAAACAAATAATCGCTGAATACATCAATGCTTTATTAGTTTTTGAGAAGAAGGTTTACTTTTTAGAGAAGATTGATATTATAAAGTAGCTCTCGGACTTGTTGAAAAAAAATACAACTTAGTTTCACTACCGCTCCAGCATGATTCGTTTATCCTATTAAATATGCCTCTGTATGCTTAGAGGATGAGGGAGGCTGGAGCCCGCTCCGCAGCTTCTGCGTCATAGCTAGATTCTGAGCGTCGACGGCGAAAATGGACTTTTACAAACGAAAAAGAACCATATCCCTGCAAAATCCCGTATATCTGATAATAGCATACTAAAAGTCAGTCTGATATATTTGCAGCAAAATTGAAATTGCTTTTAACACATCCCCTTTAAATCAGTAGTTGTAGAACCATGAGAAAAGTATGGGTAATGATGGCCCTGTCG
>NZ_NMPS01000199.1:0-890 GCF_002261125.1 Siphonobacter sp. BAB-5385
GGAGTCAGGAGTTGGAAGAACTCATCCAGACGGGGGGTCAAGATGATCTCCGTTCTGCGGTTGACTTTACGTCCCGCCGAGCTCTTGTTGGAATCCTTGGGCTCGTACTCACCCTTGCCAGCGGCCGTCAAACGGGCCGGGTCCACCTTGAACTTGCTTTGCAGCAACCGCACCACCGACGTGGCCCGACGCACGCTCAAGTCCCAGTTATCCCGGTTGAGATCCGTCGAGATGGGCACGGCATCGGTGTGACCCTGCACCATCACTTCCAGCTCATTGTGATCGTTGATGACCTTGGCTACCTTGCCCAGCACTTCTTCGGCCCGGGCGTTCACGTTGGCCTGACCCGTGGCAAACAAGAGCTTGTCCGAGATCGAAACGTAGACGACCCCTTTCTTGACCTGTACCTCGACGTCCTCATCGTTGACATTGGCCAGCGAGCGTTTGAGGTTGGTCACCAGCGTCAGGTTCAAAGAATCCTTGCGTTGGATGGAGGTGTTCAGACTCTGGATGTATTTGCTCTGCTGATCGATGGCTTCCAGGGAGCGTTTGATGGACTCGGCTCCTTGTTTGGAAACAATGGAGAGATCGGCCATGCGGTCCAAAAGACCGGCGTTGGTACGCTTTAAGTAATCCAGCTGATCTTCGACTTCCTTGACGCGGGCGGTCTTGGCCGTCAGCTCGTTGTTGCGGGCATCGAGCTGGGATTGCAGGGAAGCGGATTTTTGTTGACAGTCGCCGAGTTCAACGCGGATGCGTTCAGCCAGACGGGTGTTTTCGGTTTTGAGGTCATTGACCTGGGCTTGCAAAGCGGATGCTTTTTTCTTGCTCACGCAGGACTGACTCACAACGGCCACCGACAGGGCCATCATTACCCATACTTTTCTCAT